>JAILAB010000021.1 GCA_024681855.1 Elusimicrobiales bacterium | reverse complement strand
TTTTGACAGAAAAAGGGATTCCTTGTTTTGCAATTATCTGCTCATAAAACATATTTATAGCTGCCGAAGCGGTAATTCCAAGCCCGGAAAGAATTTTTTCCGCTTTCGCTTTGACATCAGGGTCTACAGCTGCAAATATATTCGCCTTATGAGCTTCCATAAAATCTCCAATAAAATCTTTAATATATTATAGACGGTTTATTTCAAAAAAACAAGGTAAGATTTTCAATAACAGCTATAGTTAGCGCTGTTTTGTAAAATAATAACCCCGCATTTTGTAAAAACCGGTAAGCACAAAGGCAGGGAACTGCCCTGCTGTCTGCAATATGCTGTTTCCCGGTTTTATTTTTATGTATTTCATATAGAAAATAAGTAAAATTCTATGCAAAATGTAAATCGGAGTATATAAATTGCATAAGTTTTGGGCCTAACTTTTTTATTTAATGGACGTGTTGGCGCATTGGCCTGCTTGCTGATGGCAGGCGGGGGGGGGAATGAAAGCATCTTTAATGCCCCCCCATTTTTTATAAAATATAAATAACTAATTTTATATATTAAGAGTGAATTGTATGAATTTATATTCTTAAACTGCAGTAAAAACTGACAGAATTACAAAAAATTCTGCACTGATTTGCGCCCATTTCGCGCCACTAAATTTTATTAAAACTAATTTTCTAACTTATAATTAAATGAAACAACTGTATTTATTTCTTTGTGACTTTGCGGCTTTTCTCCTGATTCTTTTTATTACGCTGAATATAAACATTTTTGCGCTTAATATTGATTCATATATTACTTACTTAAAATTAATCCTGCCATATTTCCTGGTTTCCATATTTTTTTTGTGGCTGTTCTTTGTATATGACTTATCAATACTGCGCAGAAAAAGATTAAAATATGGTATTCCTATTTTTATATATTTTGTCTCCGTGTTTTTCTCAGGCCTGTTGTATTATCTGATAATCAAGCAGATACCTTATTTGCCGGCACTTGTTTCATGGCCAATGATAGTGCTTCTCAAAACTATCTTTTTTATTCTGGTCTTTGCAATTAGAATATGCTTCCGGCATATTCTGAAAACAAACGTTATGATATTCGGAAACAGTCCTACAATTGAGGAACTTATAAAAGAATTAAAAAATTCAATAGGTTACAACATTTGTGATATTAGTGATTCCATGGAAGGATTGAAAAAAATTCCCAAATCTAAAAAACTCCTTGTAATAGTAAGCCATGACCTTTTCATAAAATACCCGAAATCATGGCCGGTTTTAATTGAAAAATTTGTTTACAAAGGAATACCTGTTGATACTGACTTTCATACCTTCAAAGCCATAATGCATCGCATCTCTTTCGAAAACATAAAAAACGAAAAATGGCTTATGCGCAGTATTGCATTCAGGAATCAGGAATATTTCTATATCCGTTATGTTAAACGCATTCTGGATATAACTCTTGCACTGATTATGCTGCTGCTGCTCTTACCGCTGATAATATTTGTTTCTCTTGTTATCAGGATAGTAGACAGGGAGAAGGTTTTTTTCACGCAGGACAGGTCAGGCGTACTGAACAAGACCATTAAACTTTACAAATTCCGTACCATAAAGAAGAAGAATCAGGAATCCGAGAATGAAGAATATACTCATACAGGCAGACTGCTGAGGCGTTTCCGCATTGATGAGATACCACAGCTGATAAACATTATAAAAGGCGATATCTCATTTATAGGACCGCGTCCATTGTGGATTAAAGACCAGAAATTCTGGGACGAACATATTCCAAACCACTCTGTCAGAACAATTATTAAACCAGGGCTTACAGGCTGGGCGCAGGTCAATTTCAAAGCGCCTCGTGTCTACATGAAATACAAATCCAACGAAATGATGAAAGAAGATATTATGAACGAAGCTTTAACGCGTTTTTCATATGATATATGGTATCTTCAGAACTGTTCGCTGCTGCTTGATGTAAACATATTTTTTAGGACAATAGTAAGGATATTCGTAAAAGATTAAAAAAGCAGATATGCGAAGAATTAAACGCATAAGACGCTTTAAACGAATAAGCGCAATGGTTTATAAAAACATTGATTGTTTTTTTGCTGAAAACTTTTAGTTTTATCTGCCATACGGAGAATTTTACATTAAATTTTACTTCAAATGTAGAGTCATGTGTCCTAAGCATTTCATTGGCGCTCAGTTTATGCTCTCCTGTGTTTTCTGCCTGTTGAAAACAACGAGCACCAACATAAATGAGTATTAAGCCGGACTTCTTTAAATCGTAGAGATGCTGAAATAAATTCAGCATGACGGTAAAATTATAAAATAAATAATCATCTTATACAGAGCGTAAGATAATATGCGGTAATTAAGCAGTATACAAAGCAGTATATAAAAAAGCCCGGCAATGATTTTACCTATATCATCGCCGGGCTTTTTAGTTTGTTTTTGTATTGTCAGGCCTGTTTTTTCTTATGTTCCTCGTGGATTTTGTTTACTATTTCGTCCAGCCATTCCTCTTCTTTTATGGTTTTTATCTGCTGGCCTTTTTCTATCCACACGCCTGTGCCTTTGCCGCCGGCAACGCCGAAATCCGCAGAGCGGGCCTCGCCGGGGCCGTTCACTATGCAGCCCATTACGGCTATTTTCATGCCTTCGGCTTCCTCGCGCAGCTGTTTGTCATTGTATATCCTTTCTTCAACCCTGTGTATGGCCTGCGCCAGGTTTACCTGCGTTCTGCCACAGGTGGGGCAGGATATTAAATCCGGACCGTATGTGCGCAGCCCAAGTGCCTTTAGTATCTCATAGGCGGCGCGCACCTGCATTACAGGGTCTTCCGTGAGGGAAACGCGCACAGTGTCGCCAAAGCCCTGGGCAAGCATCATGCTTATTCCAATGGAGGATTTTACCGTGCCGGAAAGGAATGTTCCGGCTTCGGTTATGCCCAGGTGAAGCGGAATGTCGGACTGTTCCGCGAACATGGCATTTGCCATTATTGTGCGTTCTATGTCGTCCGCCTTAAGCGAAACCACAATGTCCCGGAAGTTCAGTTCTTCAAGAGTTCCTACTTCGTGCATGGCCTCTTTTACCATCTGTTCTGCCCACTCTTCGGAAGTCCAGCGGGGGGAGGGATTCTCTTTCAGGGCTTTAAGCGAACCGGCGTTTACTCCTATTCTTATTGGAATTCCGGCGGCCTTGCAGGCATCAGCCACGGCTTTAACCCTGTCTTTCTCGCCGATATTGCCGGGGTTTATGCGCACTTTGTCCACACCCTGTTTTATGGCTTCCAGAGCAAGACGCCAGTCAAAATGTATGTCCGCCACAAGGGGAATGTTTATTGCCTTTTTTATCTTCCCTATGTTCTGCGCGGCTTCCATGTCCGGTACTGCAACCCTTATTATTTCGCAGCCTGCTTCCTCAAGTCTTTTTATCTGCGTTATGGTGGCCTGCGCGTCCCTGGTGTCTGTGTTGCACATGGACTGCACGGATATGGGGCTGTCGCCACCTATTGTATATTTGCCAACGCGCACTTTGCGTGTTATGTATGGCTTATGCTCATGTTCATGGCTGTGGTCATGTCCGCAGCCGCAGTGCTCATTGTGTTCATGCTTGTTATTGCAGGAATCTGACATTTTATTCTCCTAAAATCTTACATTCTGATATGGATTTTTGTTTTTTAAATGTGTTTTTATTTCTTTACTGTATTTTGTGATGCTGCGCTGCCTGCCTTTACGGCCTGTTCCAATGCCTTATTGCTTTCGGAAGAAGTCTTTTCGCCTGCCTCTTTTGAGGCAGCAGCAGCTTCACGGGCTTTTTTGCCGTCATGTGAGGTTTTCAAACGCATTATGTCGCTGTAAGTGGCGAATACAAAAATACCTATGAGTATTGCGAAACCGGCAATGTTCAGTTTTTCTACCACTTTAAGGCTGGGTTTTTTGCGCATTATTCCTTCCGCTATGAAAAGGAGTGACTGGCCGCCGTCTACCAGCGGAATGGGAAGAAGGTTGAAAAAACCTATTGCAACGGAAATCAGGGCTATAAGAAAGAAAAAATCGGCGTAACCCTTATGTGCTGCTTTGCTGACAACTGTTACAATTCCAACCGGGCCGGCGAGGTCTGGTTTCTGGCGTTTTACGATATTATCTTTCAGTGTGGTTACGGTTAAGGCCGTCCAATACCAGCACTGGTATGCTCCATTTGAAACAGCTTTGAAGAATGGCACAGGTTCATAAGTAACTTCCGGCGCTATGCCAACAAGGCCTATGTCCTTGCCTTCAATTGTGGTTTTCTTAGGGGTGAGCTTTACTGTGGTTTGTTTGCTTTCTCTTTCATATACTATGGTTATTTCTTTTTCCGCGCTGGCATGTATCGCTTCAGTTACATTTTTCCATTCCGGGGTTTCCTTTCCGTTTATGCTTACTATGCGGTCGCCGGCTTTCATGCCGGCAACTTCGGCCGGATATCCGTCGCTTATATCGCCAATTACCGGGTCTGTTTTAGGAATTGCATTGCCGGTGGCAAGTATTACAGCAGTAAACAGAATGAAAGCCAGCACGTAGTTCATGGCAGGGCCGGCAAGGGCCACTCCAAGGCGGGAATACCATGGTTTTGAATAATATTCATCCGGTTCTCCTTTTGCTTCCTCAACTATTTCACCTGCTGGCTGAACATATCCTCCAAGCGGTATCCACCTTATTGAGTATCTTGTGCCTTTAAACTGGCCTTTTTCCGCCGGTTCTGATGCGGCGGCCTGCCGGAATTCCTGTTTGTTTTCGGCTCCATTGTTTTCGCCGCTGTTTGTATCATCTTTCTTTTCTTCAGGCGGTTTTGGGCCCCAGCCGATAATTTCCGGGCCGAAACCCAGTGAGAATTCAATTACTCTCATTCCTGCAATGCGGCAGGCTATGAAATGGCCTAACTCATGCAGAAAAATGACAAGGCCGAATGTGAATATTACTGCTATTACTGATAAAATCATGATTTATTACTCCTATGTGTATAAATAACCTTCAGCGGATATTCTGGTTCCAGGCTGAGGTTACCATTAATTATATGGAAAGTCCTTTTGCGGCTTCCTCCGCCTTTATTCTTGCCCATCTGTCTGTTTCCACGGCGGCTTCAAGCGTGAAATCAGCTGCGGCTTTTGTCTGTTCCAGCACTTTTTCCACTATTACGGGAATGTGAGTGAACAGTATCCTGCCTTTCAGGAACAGGCTTACGGCTATTTCATTTGCCGCGCTTAGCGCAGAGGGGAAAACATTGCCTTTGTTTCCGGCATCAAGAGCCAGCTGCAGGCAGCGGAAACGGCGGAAATCCGGCCTGGCGAAATCCATGCGGGCAAGCTCGAAGAAATCCATAGGCCTTTCCAGCGAGGGCTTTCTTTCCGGCCATGTAAGCGCATACTGAATAGGCAGGCGCATATCCGGCCATGAAATCTGCACTATAACAGCGCCATCCTTGAACTCAACGCCGGAATGAATTACTGACTGCGGGTGAATAAGAACTTCAATTTTGGAAAGGGGAACGCCGAACATATTCATTATTTCTATCATCTCAAGCCCCTTGTTCATAAGGGTTGATGAATCAATCGTTATTTTCGGCCCCATTTTCCAGCGGGGGTGCTTTAATGCCTGTTCCGGCTTAACGTCCTCAAGTTTCTGTTTGCCGTCATAGAATGGCCCGCCGGAAGCCGTAAGGAATATTCTGGAAAGCTCTTCGTCATAATGTCCGGGTTCTATTCCGGCCGCACTTTGGAATACAGCAGAGGGTTCTGAATCTACCGGCAGTATTCTTGCACCGTGCTTTGCCGCTTCCTGCATGAACAGGGCCCCGGCCATTACCATGGGCTCTTTGTTGGCGAGCGCAACATTTTTGCCGGAGCGCAGCGCCGCAAGCAGCGGTGAAAAACCAACGGCTCCTGTAACTGAATTTAACACAATGTCCGCTTTTTCAAGCGACGCTGCCATGTCAAGGCCTTCCTTGCCGGGGGGGAGAAGCTGTGTGCCGGAAGGGCATATATTTTTGAATTCCTGCCAGGCTTTCTCATCGTAAACCTGAACATATTCCGGTTTAAGTTCCTTAATCTGTTCAAGGAGCAGGGCCGTGCTTGAATTTACGCTTAATGCCAGAACATGATAACCTTCGCCTAAATTTTTTACGGATTCAACAGCATTGCGGCCTATGGAGCCGGATGAGCCTAAAATGACTATGTTTTTCATTTTACAAGTACCATGAAATAATAAATTACGGGGGCGAGGAAAATATATGAATCAAAACGGTCCATTATTCCGCCATGGCCCGGCAGCATATTGGAGGAATCCTTTGCGCCTACCGCGCGTTTTATCATGGATTCGGCAATATCAGACATCTGTCCGAAAATGCCGATTAAAACGCCTATGACGGCGGCTTTTCCGTATGAAATCTGCCCATCGGTAAAACGCGCTATCAGCAGTGCTGTTCCTATTGCAAAAATAAAACCGGCAATTGCTCCTTCCCAGGTTTTCTTGGGGCTCACTCCAGTCAGCTGGAATCTGCCGAATTTTTTGCCGAAGAAATAGGCTGCCGTGTCCATAACCCATACTGTAATTATGAGCATAAAGGTTAAGTCTTTCCCGTTAGGCAGGCTGCGCAGCGGCACGAACTGGAACAGACACCATGAAAGCATGAAAATACCTAGAAGGGTAAGCCCCATGCGCTCTATGTATTTTTCTTTATGGAAAAGTTCCAGGCATAGCGTTCCAATAACAATGAGCGAAATCATCGCTCCTGTTATATGATCTCCGTATGCTTTTGGCATATAGTCAAAATACATTACTATCGGAAGCATTAGCCCGAATATGTAAAGCGCCGGCCGGTCAAGAGGCTTAGAGCCAAGCTTTAATAGAGCGGAGTATTCGTAAAGCGAAAAAGCAATTATTAGAAAAATAAAGCCGGCAAAAGCAGGGCCTCCGGCATATATAATCCATAGCATTATGGGAATGCCTATGATTGCTGTTAGAATTCTTGGTAAAAGCATTATGTTCCTCTTCTTATCTCTCTTTTGCTGTAAGCCTTTAATGCTTTCAAAAGGTCTTCTTCTGAAAAATCAGGCCATAGCGTGTCAGTAACATAAAATTCTGTATAAGCGGTTTGCCAAAGCAGGAAGTTTGACAAACGCATTTCCCCGGAAGTACGTATTAACAGGTCAGGATCTGGGATTCCTTTTGTGTAAAGGAGGCCGGAGAATGTTTCTTCATCTATTTGTTTTATTCCAGAGGCAATTGCCTTATTTGCGGCGGCAATTATTTCCTGCCTGCCGCCATAATTAAGGGCAAGGTTGAGCGTAAGCCCGGTATTGTTTTTAAGATATTCAGCTCCCTCTAGAAGAGTATTGGCTGTGCTTTCTGGAAGCCCGGCAATATCACCGCTAAACATTAACCTGACATTGCCTTTATGCAGCTCTGGCACATATTGCCGCACCGCCTTTCCAAGAAGCAGCATTAAAGCGCTTACTTCATCTTTGCCGCGTGCCCAGTTCTCTGTTGAAAAAGCATAAATTGTCAAATATTTTATTCCAATTTTGCTGCAAGCCTCAACTGTTCTGCGCACAGCTTCAACCCCGGCAGAATGGCCTATGGCAACAGGAAGCATGCGCTTTTTTGCCCACCTCCTGTTGCCATCCATGATTATGGCTATATGTGCCGGTATTTTAATTTTTGTTTCTTCTATGACAGATTCCCTCATTGCCGTTTATATGGAATTTATACGGTAAGCAGTTCTTTTTCCTTAGTGCCGGCTGCGGCGTCTATATTTCCGATATAAGCATCTGTCAGTTTCTGAACTTTGGTCTCATAAGTTTTAAGATCATCTTCAGTGATTTCTCCGGCTTTTTGGGATTTCTTTATTTTTTCCAAGGCTTCGCGGCGCAAGTTTCTTATGGACACTCTGAAATCTTCAGCCATTGAATAGACAATTTTAACCATTTTCTTGCGCTGGTCTTCTGTCATTGGGGGAAGGTTTATTCTGATTATTGCTCCATTGCGCGATGGCGAGGAGCCGAAATCTATTTTGCGCAGTTCGCTCTCCACTTCGTTGACTGCATTGGCGTCCCAAACGCGCACTTCCAGCGTGCGGGGTTCTGGAACAGAAATTGCGGCTACCTGCTTTAGCGGTGTTCTTGCCCCATAATATTCTACATGAACATTATCTAAAAGCTGCGGATTCGCTCGCCCGGTGCGCAGGCCGCTCAGGTCTTTTTTGAACTTAAATACTTTTTCATCCATTTCCATTTCTGTTTCGGAAAGAATGTCATCTATAGATTCGGACATCGTTGTTTCTCCTAAATAATTATCAAAATATATTATATTAATTATATCCGCCCTGTAGCTATAATGGGCGAGGATATGTTATCAGTAATGGGAAACTCCAGGCCTGCGCCCAAAAGAGCCGTTATATGGCAATTTTACATCTGGCGGAGGATTAAGGTGTTTCTTTATTTCAGGCATTGGCTTGCGCTGCGTTCGTGTTTCATAAATGCCAGGATCAACTGTTACGGAAGCAGTGCCGTCTGGCCTTACTGTAGCCGTGCAGGCTGACATCATGAGCGGAATTAAGAGTAAAAAAAGTTTTTTCATGTTTTTTTGCCTTATATTTGGTAATCAGATAAATTGGGAAGGGGAATAATCTGAATGGTAATGTCAGAAGCTTTACTGCTTATCTCCAAAAATCATATTTTCCACAATCCCGCATATAATGTGTATGGCTGTTATGTGCATTTCCTGTATTGTTGCCGTTATTAAGGCAGGAGACTTAAAGGCCAGGTCGCATAGCGGATGTATTTTCGCTTCTTTGCAGCCGGTAAATGCTATTACTTTCATGCCTTTTGCTTTTGCTGCCTCTGCTGCTTTTACTACGTTTGCTGAATTTCCGGAAGTGGTTATTCCTATAAAAATATCTCCGCATTTTCCCAAGGCTTCTACTTGCCTTGCAAATGTCATTTCATACCCATAGTCATTGCCAATGCAGGTCATGACAGCTGAATCTGCCGTTAATGCAATGGCTGGCAGCCCCGGCCTTTCCTGCTGAAATCTTCCTACCAGTTCTCCTGCAAAATGCTGGGAATCGCTGCATGAGCCTCCATTGCCGCAAATTAGAACCTTGTTGCCATTTTTTAAGGCATTTGCTAACAGCTCGGCTATTTTAGCTGCGCTTTCCGAAGGAAAATTTTCAAGCGCTTCTTTGTGATTTTTTAGTGCCTCATTGATTCTTTCATTACAGTTCATGATTTTCCTCTTTTTATGGCGTTTTTTCTTAGTTCATGGATGTATTATTGATCCGGTTTGTTCTCCAAGAATAGCTTTTTTTATATTGCCGGGCATGCGCAAGCTGAATACTAGAGAAGATATTTTATTGTCAAGGCACATGGCCAGTGCGCTGGCATCCATTATTTTAAGCCCTTTGGATAGAGCCTCGTCATAAGAAATTGAATCGTATTTTTTTGCGTTTGGGCATATATTTGGATCGGCATCATATACCCCGTTAACTTGCGTGGCTTTGAATATTATCTCTGCCCCTGTTTCTGCTGCTCTTAGAGCTGCTCCCGTATCAGTAGTGAAAAACGGGCTGCCTGTGCCTCCGGCAAAGATGGCAATGCTGCCGTTTTCCATGCAGAGCAATGCTTTTCTTCTAGAGTAATGCTCAGCAAGAGGATATATGTTTACTGATGTGAGCAGAGCGGATGCGATGCCTTTCTCTTCTAAAGCGCTGCGCAGGGCAATGCCATTCATTATTGTGGCAAGCATTCCCATTGAGTCAGAATCCGATCTGGGTATGTTTATTCCTGTAGAACGGGCTCCGCGCCATATATTTCCGCCTCCAACAACTATTGAAAAATGCGTTTCCGGAGCAGCCAGCCTGGCCTGTTTTATTTCTTCTGAAATATAATCCAGCGCCTCAGGAGAATATAAAGCATTGTTTTTTTTATCGCCCAAAGCCTCTCCTGAAAGTTTTAGAAGTACGCTTTTATATTTTTTCATAAGTCCTCTTATGATAATTATATATAAAAAACGCCGGGCGGTAAAAAGGAGAAAACACACCGCCCGGCGCTGGACTAAATTTCAGAAATGCCTTATTCCACGCCTACAAGGTATGAAACAAAACGTTTTACTGCCATTTTCAGTCCAAGTTTCTTTGAAAGGTTTTCTACAGACTGCTTCACTGACACTTTGGGATCAAGAAGAGTGGGCTGTTCAAGCAGGCAGACTTCGGAATAATATTTGTGTATTTTTCCGGTGAGCATTTTCTCAAGGGCATCTGCGGGCTTGGCTCTGTAGGTTTTGCCTTTGGCTTCCATCTTGGCTTTTTGCTCTTCTTCGTCTTTTGCCATTTTTTCCTGATAGATTTCTTTTTCCTTAGCAATTACTTCCGCCGGGACATCTTCAGGCTTGAGATACTTTGGCCCCATTGCTACGGCTTGAAGAGCTATTTCATGAGCAAGATTGCTTATTTCTTTTTTTGCTTCTTCGGAGGCCTCGCCTTCATATTCTAATTCAACAAGGGAACCTTTTTTATTGTCAAAGTGTATATAGCTTTCCACAATAGCATTGGCGGAAGCCTGAAAAACGATTCCGCGGCGTATTGCCATGTTTTCGCCTATTTTCATTGCTATTTCCTGCAGACGGTTTTTTACATCTTCGTTTTCTGCCGGATTTCCTTGTATTTTGCCTTCTGTCATTTCAGATGCAAGCTGCTTTACAAAAGCAGTTATTTCAGGATTCCTTGCCACAAAGTCTGTTTCGCAGTTGAACTCTACGAGTGAAATGTCTTTGCCTTTTACGGAGGCAACAATGCCTTCTTTCATGGTGCGGCCTGCGCGCTTGGCTAAGCCGGCAAGGCCTTTTTTGCGCAATATCTCAACGGCTTTCTTTACGTCGCCGTTTGTTTCGGTGAGAGCATTTTTGCAAGCCATCATTCCGGCGCCAGTCTGCGCGCGGAGTTCTTTTATCATTTCTACGCTGATTGCCATTTTTTTTAAATTCTCCAAAAATAAGTTTATTCCGGTGAGAGGAAGCTTTTCAGTCCTCTCTCCGGATTAAGCGGCGGAAGATTTTTATTTAGCTTCTTCCTCTGTGTTTTCCGCAACAGCTTCTTCTGCGGCCGGGGCTTCCTCTTTGGCCTCCTCGGGCTGCTCTTCGCTGTTCTGCTCGTTTGCCTTAAGAGTCTCGGCTTCTGCTTCTGCTCGGCCATCTATAATTGCATCTGCGATTGCTCCGCAGAACAAGCGGATTGAGCGGGCTGCGTCATCATTGCCGGGAATAGGATAATCCACGTCATCCGGATCGCAGTTTGTATCGCAAACAGCGACTACAGGTATGCGAAGCACATGAGCTTCATGAAGGGCATTGGCCTCATTTACCGGGTCAACGATGAAGATCATGTCGGGAAGCTTGTTGAGTTCGCGAATGCCGCTTAGGAGCTTTACCAGACGGTTTTTCTCCTTTGTGAGGCGGGAAACCTCTTTCTTTGACATCACTCTGAAAAGGCCGTCTCTTTCATATTTTTCAAGTTCTTCAAGACGGCGCAGTGATTTGTGCAGAGTTTCAAAATTTGTAAGAGTTCCGCCAAGCCATTTCTCATATACGCTTGCTACCTGAGATCTTTCAGCTTCTTCTTTTATGATTTCCTTGGCCTGTTTCTTTGTGCCAACGAACAGGAAGGTTTTTCCTGCTTTTGCGGCATCTTTAACCACGGAGTAAGCCTTCTTTATTTCCTTCTGTGTTTTCTGAAGGTCAAGAATATGAATTCCGTTTCTTTCTCCGAAGATGTAGCGGCCCATTTTGGGGTTCCATCTGTGTGTCTGGTGTCCGAAATGAACACCTGCTTCAAGCATGCTTTTCATTGTTACATTTAACATTTAAGGTACTTCCTCCGTGTTTATATACTCTGTCGGTTCTTTTCCCGCCGCTCAAGGGGCAGGATTTCACCTTTGGACAATATCATACAAAAAAGATAGGGATTCGGGCAAGAAAAGTTATTTTATATAATAGCGGTATGAAAATATCTATAATACAAAGCAATCCTAAGACCAATGATTTTGAAGGCAATGCGGAAAGACTGGAAAAGGCAATTCTGGAAGCGGACAAAGATGGCGCGGAAATAATTGCAGCTCCATATTCCGCAATTACTGGATTTGGCAGCTGCCAAATATATGCTAATCCTCCGGAATACAATAGAGCACAGATGGAAAAGGCATTGAGCCGGCTTGCAGCCCTTAAAACAAAAGCTGAAATCATTCTAGGAGCTGTCTATGTCGCGCATGACAAGTTTTCTAATGATTCCGTAGCGGTAATAAAAAACGGCAATTTTCATATTTGCCAAGAAAAAACTCTTGATGAAGAAAATTTTCTTCTTGATCTTGCAGGCAAAAAGGTTTTTGTATCGATGTTTTCAGAAGACATTTACTATGGCGATATTTCTGAAAAGCCTGATTTCATGCTGTTTTTCGGCGAAGATTATTACCGCAGGGACAGCATCAAAAAAATAACGTACTGCCTTTCCGGGCTTGCGAAAAAGGAAAAAGTTCCGGCTATATATATCAATCCTTGCGGCGGCAATGATTCTGATATTTTGTTCGGCAACAGCATGGTAATATCTCCGGAAGGCAAAATCCTTGGGGAAGCCCCAGCCTTTGAGGATGTAATATTGACAGTAGACACGGAAAAGGCAGTTCCGTATAATCCAGAACCCAGGGAAGATATTGCGGACATGGCAAATGCCCTCGTAATGGGCATACGGGATTTTTTTGAAAAGCAGGGCTTTTCAAAAGCTGTGCTTGGCTTAAGCGGCGGCATAGATTCAGCAGTCGCTGCGGCATTGACGGCAAAAGCCATTGGGGGGGAGAATGTGCTCGGTGTACTTATGCCGTCGGAATACACTTCGCAGGACAGCATAGACCAGGCTTTGGAACTGGCAAAAAATCTGAATATGCCTACACGCATCGTTCCGATAAAAAATATTTTCAATACATTAAAGCAGGAAATAGGTCTTTCGGACGAAAAAACGGAAAACGGCAAGGTGAGCCTGGCCTTGCAGAACTTGCAGTCCAGAAGCCGCGGGATAACGATAATGGCATTGTCAAACAGCGAAGGACGCATTGCCATTGCTACAGGGAATAAATCGGAAATTGCCGTCGGGTACTGCACTCTTTATGGCGACACAGTCGGGTCAATAGCCCCAATTGCGGATTTACTTAAGACCGAAGTATATGAGCTTGCCGAATATATAAACCGCCACAAGGAAATAATACCAAAAGGCACAATAACAAGGCCTCCTTCCGCCGAATTAAGTCCGAATCAGAAAGACGAGGACGATCTTCCTCCATACAGCCAGCTTGACAAGATTGTACGGATGTTTGTAGAAGAGGACAGAGATTTGGAAGAGATAAAGAAAGCAGGAATACTTGAAGATGTTGCTATAAAGACCATACGCCGCATTGAAAACAATGAATTCAAACGCCGGCAGCTGCCTATGGGTTTGAAAATAGCTAAAGGAGCATCTTTCTTTTATGAGTGGGACTGCCCTCTTGTGAAGAAGAATCTTTATTAACTGACAAATGAGCCTGTTGCCCTGCGTTTCAGTCCCCTTGCCTCTATCCCCTTTCTTACAAGGGGCGAGGGGAAGAAGGTTTGTTTTTGTCTTTTTCGTGCTTTCATTGTTATTGCAAATTCCCTGCCATGCTGCGGAAAAGATGAACAGCCGCGCCGTGCAGGGCAATGAGATACGCAAAATAGAGCCGGAAACAAAAGAAGCCGTCCGCCTCACCGTGGAGCGTTCCACTTTGACGGCAGAGGGCAAGGGCGATACAGGAATATTTGCCAGAGTGATAGGGGCGATTACAGTCAATACTCCATTAGGCGTTCTTGTGCCTTTCCCTATAGCGGATTCAAACAAGGACTTGGGCCTTACTGCTGGAATAATGCCGCTGCTGGCATTAAAGAAAAATGATTCCGGTGATATAAAATCAGTAATACTTCCCTCTGTGAGCTGGAACAAATACTTAGGAGGAACTTACACATATCGTCATTTCTTATTCCCAGATGAAAACAGATTTTTCATATTCAGGGCTTCAAAATCAGATCATGTGGAAGAAGAACTGATGGCTTATTACTATACCCCAAACCTTTTAGATACTGGCATACGCATAAGCTGGGAACCTAAGCACTGGGTTAACGGCAAGCCTTCATTCTATGGCTATGGCCTTATGGACAGCGAAAAAAAAGGCCGCGCTAACTATGCCTTAGACATAACTGGGGAAGAACTTATAGCTGACTTTCCTCTTTTTGCTTCCTTTTTTATAAATCTGACTCACTCATTTTTTTTGAATAAAATAGTTAATGGCCCGGTAGATCCGGGACAGTTCAGAAGAAAGTATCCTGAGCTTTATGGTGATGCTTCCAAAGAAAGCCGTTTTCACATAAACAGATTTGCCATTGTCTACGATGACACGGATCATCTTTATCTGCCTACCAAAGGCACTTATGTTTCAGCCTCAGCGGCATATTCAAATAAAAAACTGGGTTCAGAATTTGAATACCGCACATATACCTTGCAAATAAAAAGCTATTATAATTTTAAAGAGGAAAGCCGGTTTATAACTGCAGCGCATTGCCTGTTTCAGTTTCAGCGCGGAGATGCTCTGCCTTTTTATGCCATGGTCAAGCTGGGAGAAAGTACCGGCCTTAGAAGCGTTGGCGACGGGCGTTATACCGGGCGCGGTAAATTCATGTTTACGATAGAGGAACGCATACGTCTTTCCCGCTCAAATCTTTTCAATTTCATAAATGAAATAGAGCTCGCCCCTTTCCTTGACTTTGGCACGGTTTTTGACCGGCCTGCAGATTTCAGCACTGGAGATTTTGTTTATGCTCCCGGCATTTCCGCTCGCCTGGTGATACGCCCGCAGTTCGTTGCAACCGCCGATTTCGCATTTGGCAGAGAGGGAACAAATGCTTTGGTAAAAGTTGGATATCCTTTCTGATTAAGGCAAGCTTTGCTTAAACATCTGGGGCGTCCTGAACTTGTTTCAGGATCTCTTTAAGCCGCAGAGATTCTGAAATAAATTCAGCATGACGTAAAAACTGTAAAATCAATAATCTTCTTATAAAGAGCGATAAATGTTTTAAGAATTTTATTTCTGAAGCTCTCTTAATATTTCCATGGCCCTGAGCGGACGAAGTATTTTCTTTTTGTTTTTTTCATTCTTTCTGTTTTTCTTTGGAAATGCCGCTGTTTTCTTTAGCAGCCAGAAAAAATCTTCCTTTGTAAGGTCTGGCGAGTAATGCAAGGCTGATAAGTAAAGTCCAGCCAGCCAAGCTGATAAAAGCTCTGGGCCAGGTTCTTCCAGTGATAGAGCAGCATTGCCTGCTGGAGAGGCTGCATGGCACAGCCTTGACTGCAGAATGTCATAATCAGCAAACTCCTTAATATCATCGCCTGAAAAAACAGACACATTCTGTTCTTTAGCCATTTTTTTTGCCTTTCCCAGCGTTTCCATGCCATCTATCGCTTTATCATAATCACGGTAAAGCAGCAAAATGGCCTTCATTCTTCTGTTTGCCGGCATTTCGGCATTCATGTCCAGCATGCGCTTTAATGCTTTTGATTCGGGGAACATGTCTCTGGCACCATAAGTTTTTCCATAAGAGAGCGGAGAAACATAGTATATTGAGGCTTTAGGCGCAAAGCCGAGATTTTTGCCAGCTAGCATGCCCATGGCTGCCGTGCTTTCCCTGTTCGCTAGCGGAGAAAGGGCGCTCTGGCGATAACTGACAATGCTTGCGGAATATTCATTATGAGTAAGCAGTATCGGTTTTCCAATCACTCCTATGGAAAGGCCCTTGCCAGCTTTGGCTAGTTTTCTTATTTTATTAATTTCTTTTTCTGCTGCGGTTTGTTTTTTTAATATTTTATCAGGGGAAAAACCTTTGGGCAGTTTTTCTTTGGCCGGCCATGTTGTTGAGCTGTTAAATGATGCCAGGTCCGCAAAAGATTCCGGATAGGACGATAAATCCATGTTTTCAAGGCGGCAAGAGCGGAAATCCGAGACATGTCCGTTATTAAATTCCGATTCCGGGGGAAGATCTGCCTGTCTGTAGAATGAACACAGTGATGAATAAGATGAAGGCTGCGGCTCCCTGTCCATGAATTTATCCTCTGCTGCCGCATTATAGGCAAATTGAGTAAATAGCAGAGCGTTTAGCATAATAGTTATTTTTACTGATGCATTCATTCTTATATTCTATAAAAATAGAAGAAGGCATTTTTCATGCCTTCTTCTATTTCATTTACCAGGTTTAAGGAGAACTTTACTGCAATGAGGACAGATCCGCTATTGCTTCTGCCAGCAATGTAACCCTTTTCATAAGGTTGAGCCTGTTCATCTTGATTTTCTCGTCTTTATCCATAACCATTACTTTTAAGAAGAAAGTGTCAAGTGCTGGCTTTACGGCAAGAAGCCCCGTAAGAGCGGCAGCATATTTCTTCTGCTCCGCTAGCGGCCCGCATTTCTTTTCCGCTTTGTCTAAGGCAGATGCAAGATTTTTTTCTTCTTCTGTCTGGTACAGGCTGGCATCAGAAATGCCGGAAAGCTTGCCGTTTACATTCTTAAGTATATTCTTTGCTCTTTTGAAAAGGGCTGCGATTTCCGAAAATTCCTTATTGGAACGCAATTTGCTTAAGTCTTTCAGCCTGGCAGCGCAGTCAGCAATGTCTCCGCCCAGCATAAAAGATGCTTTTACGGCCTTTATTTCGTCAAAGGCATATCCCTCAGCCGAGAACAGGCCTTCGGCCCGCTGCCATAGAAATTCCATGGGAACGCTTATATCCCTTTGGTTTGCTGCTTCAGGGAGCAGCGAGTAAGCATATTTGAACAGCTCCGGCAGATTTATCTTAATGTTTTTTTCAAGCATTATTCTCATAAGGCCTAAGGCCTGGCGGCGCAGTCCATGCGGATCTTCGCTGCCTGTAGGAATTTGCCCGGTTGAAAAATCCGCTGCAAGCGTGTCTGTTTTTCCGGCTATGGAAACAAGGCAGGCCTCTTGCGTTTCCGGAAGCGGGGATTCCGCAGAGGCGGGGAAATAGAACTGGCCTATGGCATCAGCTGCTTTTTTCGGCATGCCTGCATGGCTTGCGTAATAGCCTCCCATAATGCCTTGAAGCTCTGTAAATTCACGCACCAGACTGCTGGTTAAATCAGAGAAAACATGTGGCGCTGCGGCCTCAATGATTTTTGCGTCTGCGCCGCTATTGTTCTTAGCCAGCCATGCGGATATTTTTTCAATCCTTGCCGCACGGTCTTCCATGCTTCCTAATTTGTCCTGGAAAGTTACGGTTTTCAGCTTCTTGCGGAATTCTTCCAAAGGCATTGCTAAATCTCTTTCATAGAAGAAAATCGCATCTCTGAAACGGGCTTCCAGGACATTTCTGAATCCTTCTTCCACATTCTGCTGGCCCTTGGATATTCCATCCCTTATTCCTATGAAATAGGATTCCAGTTTTCCTTTGCTGTTATGCGTAGTAAAGAATTTGAGCTGTTTTTTCATTACCAGGCGCACAAGCTCTTTCGGAAGTTTTAGAAATTCCTGGGAATAATTGGACACAACGCATACCGGATATTCCGTAAGATACACATTTTCTGTAAGCAGGCCTTCGTCTATGTCTGCTTCAAGATTCATCGCTTTGGCGGCCTTTTCCAGCTCTGTGCGCAGCAGTATCTGGCGTTTTTCGTCAGAGGCAACCACATTGACTTTTTCCATTGTCTCAAGATAGTTTTCTGCCTTGTCAATAACTACTTTGGGAGACCCCAGCGAATTAAGGCCTACGGTGGTTCTTCCGGCTTTTATTCCGGCTATGGAGAAAGATATGGTTTTTGTGCCGCGCATAGCTATTATGCCCCTTATGGGGCGCGCGAAACGCATTCTGCTTGCTTCCCATACCATGGTTTTTGGGAACTGGAGCCTGGAGATTATTTTAGGGAAAATTTCAGCCAATGCCTTTTCAGCTTTTATGCCGGGAATCTTCTTTATAAAGGAGAGCACTTCTCCCTTTTTAGGGTCATTTGTTATTGTAAGTTTTTCTGGGACTGTTCCTTTTCCTCTGGCAAAGCCTTCCGCCTGTTTCGTATATTTTCCGCTGGCATCTTTCAGCAGCTTGGCTGAAGGGCCAAGAAATACCTGTGTTTTCTCTTCCGTTTTATCAGGCACTCCCCGCATGAAAAGCACTAATCTTTTATATGTGCCGCATGCTTCAATTTTTTCGTATTTAAGGTTTGCTTCGGCGGCAGCTTCTGCCATGTATTTTTTCAGCTGTTCTTCAGCTGAGGTTATAAAACGCGCCGGAATATTTTCAATTCTTATTTCTAGCAAAACATCAGCTTTCATTTTCCTGTATTCTCCTTTTCAGGGCTATTGTCTTTGTTTACGTAAGCTCCTGCGCATATCCTGGCCAGGTTTCTTATTTCTTTTATAAGAGATGCGCGTTCTGATACGGAAATAGCTCCGCGTGCATCCAGAAGATTGAAGTTCTGTGAACACTTCATTACCATGTCATAAGCTGGCAGATAGTAGCCTTTTTTTGCCAGCTTTCGGACTTCATTGCCCCAATGGACGAAATTACTGCGGATATTCTCAACATCGGCTTCTTCAAAATTGTAATGAGAAAACTGTTCTTCCTGCCCGGAATGCACGTCTCCATAGGTAAGCTCATCATTCCAGAGTATTTCAAAAATAGTCTTTTTCTTCTGCACGAACATGGCAAGCCTTTCAAGGCCGTATGTTATCTCCACCGTGATCGGGTTAAGATCGTATGAAGCCATCTGCTGAAAATATGTGAATTGGGTAACTTCCATTCCGTCAAGCCATATTTCCCAGCCTACGCCGGAAGCTCCAAGCGTGGGGGATTCCCAGTCATCCTCTATCCAGCGTATGTCATGCTCTGAATAATCTATTCCCACGGCTTTTAAGGAGTTCAGATAAAGCTGCTGTATGTTTTCTTTAGGGGGCTTTATTATTACCTGATACTGATAGTATTTGCCAAGGCGGTTAGGGTTTTCGCCAAAACGGGCATCCGCCGGGCGGCGGCAAGGCTCAACGTATGCTACAGCCGCAGGTTTTTCCGTTAGCGAGCCGAAAAAAGTGGCCGGATTGTATGTGCCAGCTCCTTTTTCCAGATCGTATGGCTGTATCAGCACGCAGCCCTGCCTGGCCCAGTACTGGTTAAGCCTTATAATCATATCCTGAAAATTCACTTTATGCCTCCATAGAGAAGTAAAGAAAAAATAATTCCGCAAAATTAAAGAACAAAAAATGCGGAATAATGATATTATACGAAATATAAAGGCAGCCCTTTTTGTTTATTATTTTACTATCTGCGTTTCCGGTTGAACATTTATTGAATAAAGTCATTCAGTCTGTTTTTTTCGAGAGATACAATTTATTTAACGAAAGGCAATGTCAGTATTGGTATGCCCAAATTGTCAAAAATCCGCCCTGCCAGACTGTCAGCATAATCTGCCGCATATTTGTCTTCAGGCAGATTTTTCAGCATATTTAGCGGTTCATCATGAAGCTCATTCCAGAGAGGCGCATCAATTCCTGTGGCAGTGTTTCTAAAGCCGAAGCCGGCCAGGTCAAGCATCCTTAACGTAAAAGCAATTCTCAGCCAGAAAGAAATGCCGTTTTTTTCCAGTTCATCAAAAGCATCTGAGAGAAGAAAGAATTTCATTTCTGCCGGCTGCCAGGCTGGCGTAAGCCTGTTTACAAGTTCGCAAAAGTGAAAAGCCATGTTCAATGAATTAAGGTTTGCCCTCATTGCAGGATAAACGGAAATGGTGCGTCCCCCAGTGCATATAGGGAAATTAGAACCTTTTTTTAGAAAAAAACGGTAATCGCCGCAAGAAACTGGCAGCGCAAGGGCCCGCAATTTAGCTTTTTGCAGCCTTACGCTTTTGAAATTAACTTCAAACTTTCCTTCGCTGCGAGTGAAAACGGTAACTATCCGGTCATTTTCCCGCAGCGGGCGGCTGTTCAGCACTATGCCGCAATCACAAAAATACATAAGTATATTGTACAATAAAGGAAAAACCTGACATTTGCTATTGCGGCAATTCAATATATTGCTTTATTGCTGCTATATTTTGCCAGAATCATTGCCTGTTGCTTTTAGCGGATATGTGGCAGGAAGCTGCCGCAGCATGGCAAATTTCCGGTGTTGCAGCTGCAGGCGGCGTTTGATTTTTTTTCCAAAGATTCGTATAATATAACCATTATGTTACCTACTTATAGACCTAATGTTCGCAGACGCAATAAAGCAATCGGCTTCCGGGCCAGAATGGCTACTCCCGGCGGGAGAAAAGTTCTTTCCCGCAGGCGCGCCAAAGGCCGCTGGCATCTTATTCCTGAAATCTGATTTCTTAGGAAATCTGCCGCATCACTGAAAAAGCGGAAATGAAAACTTACGCTTTTTCACGCAAATCGCGCTTACGCCTGAAAAAAATTTTTCAGGACGTCTTTTCTGCTGAGAATAAAACAAATGCCGGAGAATTAATCGCCTGGCATCAGCAGGCTGGCGGCCTTTTGAAATTAGGCCTTATGGTCTCAAAAAAAACAGGCGGCGCGGTACGGCGCAATAGGCTTAAAAGACTTTTGCGCGAAGCTTTCAGGCTGTCTCAGGACAAAATGAAGAAAGGAGTTCGCCTAATAATATATCCTAGGGCAGGATGCCAGATAGATAGTCTGTCAGATGCCTGCCGCGCGCTGGATAAGCTCCGGCGGAAGGCGAAGCTGTTTAAGGAATGACGGATACTTCCGTTTTGGAAAAGACTAAGCTCTTTGCTCTAAATTTTTTGTATTCTTTTTATAGAATAATTAGGCCTGTTTTAGGGCCGGCGGGATGTTGCCGGTTTCGGCCTACTTGTTCAGAATATGCTTTTCAGGCAGTAAAAAAACATGGAGTTTTAAGGGGGGGCTGGCTAGCCTTTAAGAGGCTTTGCAGATGTCATCCTTTTTGCAGCGGCGGGAGTGATCCTGTTCCTTAATTTATTTGCTGGGACAGCCTGTTTTTTGGCACTGGAGGACAGATGCAAAAAAACTTAGTATGGGCTGTCATTCTTTCAGCCATTGTCTATATCGGATGGTTTTCTTATATGGACAAAAAAATGGCTCCGCAAAGAGCTGCCGCTCTTCAGGCGCGTCAAGCTGCCATAGCTGCTCAAAAAGCAGAGCTTTCCGGCAAGCAGCAAAATTCTGCTGTTTCTAAATCGGAAAAAACTCAGGCTTCTTCACATATCCCTTCAATACCAGCTGAAGCAAAAACAGTATATCCGTCTGCTTCTAATGACTGGAAGAAAAAAGCTGTTTCCGTTTCAGCCGGAAAAGCAGAATATAGTTTTGATTCCGAAACTGCATCTATACGCAGCATGGTGTATCAGGGCCCTGTTGAAGCCGTTGACCTTATCCCTGAAAAAAGCGCAGGATTTTTCCTGCTTTCTGACAATCATGGTTCACCCTATAGTTTTGAAAAAACTGAAAATAAACAGGGAAAAATAACATTTACAGCTAAGACTGGCAGTTTTTTAATAACAAAGACTTTTGAATTTGCTGAAAACAATGGACTGAATAACATTAAGTTTACATTTAAAAACAGAAGCAGGGCTGATGCCACTGTTCCTGCTTTGAATATCGTATTGGGCCCAGGCCTTAATACAGTAAAAAGCGAGCTTAAAGAAAATAAAAGTTTATGGCGCTCAATATATGCCCATAATGATGGCAGCCGTAAATATCCAAAGGTTGAAAAACTGAAAAATGAAAGCGCAAAAGAGCCTCCTTCCTGGGCTGGCTTAGATAACCGCTATTTCCTTGTAGCTTTAGTAGATGGCAGCCTCAAGGATACCCGCCCATATGGTACTGAGGAAAAAATAAATGGCGATAAGACACCTGGCATGCTTATTCCCATAGGAAATGTCTCTCTTGTTCCAGGCGGAGAATATGTTTTTGAAAGTCAGTTCTATTTTGGCCCTAAAGATTATAAATTCCTAAAAACAGAGGCAGGCCATGGCCTGCATCTTGCTGTTGATTTCGGCTTTTTTGCTCCAATAGCAAAAATTGCTGATTCTCTGCTAGGCTATTTTTATAAGCTTACAGGCAATTATGGCGTAGCGATTATAATTATAAGCATTCTAGTTCAGATACTGTTGTCTCCGTTCACTTTCAAGAGCTACAAATCCATGGCTTTAATGACAAAAATGCAGCCGGAGATGAAGTCAATTCAGGAACGATATAAAGACAATCCGCAGAAAATGCAAATGGAAATGCTGGCGCTTTACAAAAGGTATGGAACAAATCCTTTTAGCAGTTGCGTGCCTATGCTTTTCCAGATCCCTGTTTTTTTTGCGCTTTTCACAGCTTTAAGAAATTCATGGGCGCTGCATGGCGCTCCATTCATATTCTGGATACAAGACCTGTCGGCGAAAGATCCTTATTATGTCCTGCCAATTATCATGGGGGCTATAATGTTCTTCCAGCAGAAAATGTCGCCGCAGTCGGCCGCTAATCCCGAACAGGCAAAGATGATGCAGTGGATGCCAATAATATTCACATTCATGTTCCTTGCCTTCCCATCCGGCCTGGTCATATACTGGCTTATAAACAGCATATGGAGCTTTGCGCAAAATATGTATCTTAAGAAAAAAATGGCCTGATATTGCGCGGTTCCGCCCAAACTAAGGAGAAAAAACAAAAATGAGAGAATTCAGAGCAGAAGCAAAGACGATAGAAGATGCGATAGAGCAAGGCCTTGAAGAGCTTGGCATAAGAAGAGAGAATGCAGTATGGAAAATTGAGCAGGAGCCTAAGTCTGGCTTCCTTGGCATAGGCTCTAAGAAAGCAATAGTCATAGTTAAGGAAAAATTCCGAAATAAAGCAGGGGGCCGTTTTCACAAAGGCAAAGCCGGAAGCCGTTATGGCAGCCGCCGCGACTTTAAGAAAAACAGCCGCAGCCGCCGTGAAAACAAAGATGACTATTCCCATCGCTCAGGGCGTTATGGCTATGAAGATGCCAGACTTCCGCAGCCTGAAGAAAAAGAGACAGATTCTGTTCCGCATTATGACAGGAAAGAAAGACATTACCGCCGTCATGACAGGGTATACATTGATGAGCCTCTTTCACAGGAATACATGGATATTCCTTTCATTGAAGATGCAGCAGAACATGCTAAAGAAGTTCTGATGAAGCTGCTTACACTAATGGGAGTTGAGGAGCCGCAAGTTCTTTCTTCAAAGCTTGAAGAAGGCGGAGCCCTTGTAAATATTTCTTTCACATGCAAAGATCCGTCGGAATTTACAAGCTTCAACGGACGCATGCTGCAGTCCATGCAGTTCATGCTTAATACAATTATAAATAGAAAACGCGAGCCGCATCTCGCTTTATGCCTTGACACTGATGGCTATTGGGACAAGAGAAAAGCGGAAATGGAAGAAATTATTAAAAATGCTGTTTCCAGCGTGAAAGCATCGGGACATGTTTTCCGCCTTGATCCTATGCCTGCGGCAATGAGAAAGCTTGCCCATACATTAGTTCAGGAAAAATATCCTGAAATGAGCACATATTCTGAAGGAGAAGGCCGCTGGAGAAAAGTGGTTGTGTGCCTGCCGGCAGATAATCCGAAGAAAGACGAAGAAAATGAAGAGGCTTCTGTTCATGAGGAAGATTTGGAAGAACAGCAGCCCTCCGCAGAGAAAATTGAGGAAAACAGTCCAGCTGAGAATCAGGAACAGCAAGCGGAAACCATGATTCAGTCTTCTAATGATGATTCAGCAGAAACAGAACCTAATTCTGAATCAGCTGAGCCTGAGACTGTAAGTTGCAAATGCTGCGAAGACGGACAGAATGAAGATTCAAAGGCAGAAGAATCTGTCTGCGAAGCCGAAACAACTGCAGAGAAGGAATGTGAAGCCGCAGAAGAACAGGCAAGTAAAGAAAATAAATAATATTTTCTGAAAAAAAAGATAGCGGGGCAAAGGAAACATTCTTTGTCCCGCTGTTCATATATAATAATGATACTCCCAGATTTAAAGAAAACCATAATAGCCCCGGCAACACCTCAAGGTAAAGGAGCCCTGGCGGTAATACGAATGTCAGGACCGGAAGCTTTTCGCATTTTTGCGGCAATCAGCAGCCGCCGTTTTTCCTGCCCTGCTCACAAGCAGGTAAGCCTTGTTAAAATTAAAGCTGGGAAAACTGTTTTAGACGAAGCAATAGTTGTTTTTTTTAAAGGGCCAAATTCATATAGCGGCGAGGATACGGTAGAAATAAGCTGTCATGGTTCTGCTTATATAGTAAGAGAAATTTTAAATGCGGCAATATCATGCGGAGCCGTTTCCGCTGGTCCTGGGGAATTCACTTTCCGCGCTTTTCTCAACGGTAAACTTGATTTGTCAGAGGCTGAAGCTGTAAATGCCCTTATATCATCTGATTCGGCAGCTTCTCATCATGCTGCCATTACGCAGACAGAAGGTTTTTTGTCTGCGATGGTATCTGGGCTGAAAGACAAGTCTGTAACTCTTTTGGCTGAAATTGAGGCTCGACTTGATGATTCCGATGGTTTAATTCCTGAAGCTGATTTAAATTATTTTTCAGATATATCCGAGCAGATTAGAAAAGAAGTCCTTTCAGCTTCAGAAAGCTTTAAGGCCGGAAGGCATATAAAAGAAGGTCTGAAAATAGTTTTTGCAGGAGCTCCTAATTCAGGCAAATCTTCCCTTATGAATGCCTTTTTAGGCTATGACAGGGCCATTGTTTCTCCAATGGCAGGCACTACCAGAGACACGTTAGAATCTTCTATTGAAATAAAAGGACTGAAAATATGCCTTACTGACACGGCTGGCCTGGATTCTTCTGCCGGGGACAGCATAGAGGCAGAAGGCATGAGCCGGGCTTTGTCTGCGCTGCGCAATGCTGACATTGTGCTTCTTCTGAAAGATTCTTCTGAACCTGAAAGCAAGGCTGATAAGCTGGCTGCAGGAAAAGTTAAAGATTCTATATGTGAAGGCACGAAAATTATTAAAATTTTCACAAAGGCAGATCTTTCAAAACACAAAAGGAAGCGCAATGGCATTATCGTTTCTTCTGTGACTGGGGAAGGCATAGAGGAACTGAAAAATAAAATAACGGAAAATTATCTTTCTTTATCAGCAGAAAGCGCTTCCGCAATAACTTCTGCCCGTCATTATGAGGCCTTATCAGCTGCGGCAAAAGAGCTTAAGGAACTTTCTTTTCTTCTGAAAAGACGGAATTCTCCTTTGGAACTTGCCGCAGAGCATTTGCGCGCAGCCCTTAACTGTTTTGGCCTTATCACTGGGGAAACAGCTCCTGATGACGTACTGGCTAAAATATTTAGCTCATTCTGCGTGGGAAAATAGTTGAGCTTTGAAAAAAATATACATAAGCGGCATGGCTCATGTATATTTCTCCGGCTTTTTTCATTTCTACAAAGCCATTATAATTTATAAAATATATTGTATTAAGGCATTTTTATGCAAAATTACTTTCAAGACATATTGCAGATAATAAGGCATCCTAAAGCATTTGCTGAGGCAATAGCATGGGGGAAGGGAATAAAACCGCTTAGCCCGGATTTCTTTTTTTCTTTTATTTGTTTCAGCTTATATGCCGTTTTGTCAGCTGCTATTATTTTTATTGCCCCGCCGGAATTTTATTCAGCCATCACAGGCGCTCCGATTTATATTGAGCATAATTTGTGGCAAATACTTCTGGTATCTTCTGCTGGCAGCTTTTTTACTTACATGGCCAGCATTTCCGTATTTTGCGCATTTATGCCTTTTTTGTCTAAGGGCAGGCTGTCTTTAAGGCTGCCTGTTATCCTTGTTTTGCTTCCGGCAGCATATTCTGCCATATTTCTATTGCGTATTCATGTTTTTTTTCATGTTTTATCAGCGCTGATCGCATTTGTCTTAATGTTTGTTCCGGCATTTAAAAAAAACAAATCCTTTTTAGCTATGCTGTACTGCATATTCCTTTTGTCAGTCCTGTTTATTCCTTTTCAGGTTATGCTTGCCATAGCGGTTTTCTTTTCCTTGCCTAAAATGTTTATAGCTTTGCAGGCAGCGGAAGGCCTTGTTTCCTTGTTTTATTTTGTAAATATCGGAAAAGCAATGTCTGGCCTTTCCGGATCTAAGACGGCGGCTGCTCTTATCGCAGCAGTATTAAATGTGGCCGCATTCTCATGGTCTTTAAGAATGGCAGGAATTATTTCTCCAAATATTGCCCAAATTCTTTCGCTTTCTTAAATGCGGCATTGTCAACGAAACAGAATAATATACTGAATGAAAAAATATTTTGTCTTTCCAAAGAAATTTGATGTCATTGTGATAGGAGCAGGACATGCCGGCTGCGAAGCCGCATTGGCTGCCGCAAGAACGGGAGCAGAGACTCTCCTTCTTACGCAAAGCCTTGATTCAATAGCCAGAATGTCATGCAATCCTTCAATAGGCGGAGTAGGCAAAGGGCAAATAGTCAAAGAACTGGACATTCTTGGCGGAGAAATGGGCCGCAATGCCGATAAGGCAATGCTTGGCTGCCACATGCTGAATACATCTCGCGGCCCGGCAGTAAGAAGCCCTAGGGCACAGTGCGATAAGAAACTATATCAGTCTGAAATGAAAAGGACTCTGGAAAAGCAGCCAGGCCTTATGATAATGCAGGATGAAGCGGCGAGAATAATTCCTAAGGGACAAAAAATTTCAATGGTTGAAACTGTAAGGGGAACAAGATATTTAACCAAAACAGCAGTAATCGCATCTGGAACATTCCTTAGGGGAACAATACACATAGGCCTGCGTTCATTCAGGGGGGGCCGTTATGATGACCCTGCCGCTGATCTGCTTTCGCTTTCCTTGGAAGATTTAGGCATAAAGACAAAGCGGCTTAAGACAGGCACCCCGATGCGCCTGAATGCCCGCAGCATAGACTTTTCTGTTTGTGAGGAACAGCTGCCGGATGAAAATCCGCAGCCTTTTTCATGGCGCACACCGGTGATAACTAATAAGCTGCTGTCATGCGCAATTACCCGCACTACAGCAAGCACGGCAGAAATAATACGCTCTTCTCTAGATGAGTCTCCTCTTTATAGCGGAAAAATAAAATCCGTAGGGCCCAGATATTGCCCTTCTATTGAAGACAAAGTGGTTAAATTTCCTCATCATCTTGAGCATCATATTTTTCTGGAGCCTGAAGGATTTGACACCAATGAGTATTATGTAAATGGTCTTTCCACAAGCCTGCCTGAACATACGCAGTGGGATATGGTTCATTCCGTAAAAGGCCTTGAAAAAGCTGAGATAATACGCCCCGGATATGCTATAGAATATGATTATTTTGATCCGCAAGGGCTGGATTATTCCCTTCAAAGCCGAATTTTGCGGGGACTTTTTTTTGCCGGGCAGGTAAATGGCACTACTGGGTATGAAGAGGCTGCCGCTCAAGGTTTCATGGCAGGGCTTAATGCGGCAAAATTCTGTAAGGGGGAAGAGCCGCTTATCTTGCGCCGCGACGAAGCTTATATAGGCGTGATGATAGATGATCTTATATCATCTGGCGTTGATGAGCCTTACAGAATGTTCACTTCGCGCGCGGAATACAGGCTTATGCTTCGCCAGGATAATGCTGACTTGCGTCTTGCCAAATATGGCTTTGACTCCGGACTTATTCCAGCCTGCCATAAAGAAACATTTTTGAGATATGAAGAAGCAGCGCATGCCATATCTGCCGGATTCAGCTTTGATTTGTCAAATCTGCCTGAAAGCGGGCCGTGGACCGGCGCCAGGGCATTGGAAACAGGAAATATAGAAAAAGAATATGGAGTTTACATAAAGCGCAATCAGATTGAAGCGGAAAAAATGAAGCGTTTTGTAAATTTGAAAATACCTGATGATTTTGATTATGCGGGAATAATATCTCTGTCTAATGAGGCCAGGCAGAAGCTGATTAAGGTTAGGCCCGGCACAATAGCTCAGGCCAGTCATATCCCAGGGCTCACGCCAGCTGACATACAGCTTTTGTGGATTAGCATTGAAAGCCTTCATAATTTTAAGAAAAAAAGACCTTGACTTTTTTGAAATTAAGGGGCATGCAATACATTTATCATGAATGAAGTATTTGAGAGTTTTCTTTCTGAACATAACATAGCGCTGTCTCCCGGGCAACGGGATAAGCTTTCTGTATTTGAAAAAGCTCTTTTGGAAAAAAATTCAGTCATGAATTTAATATCTCCAAAAGATGAAAAGATGATTAAGACTCGCCATGTTTTGGATTCCCTGGCCGCAGTGCCTGTGATAATAAAGCTGATTAAGCAGGGCATGATTAACCCTGGGGCTTTAATTGCTGACTGCGGCAGCGGGGCTGGTTTTCCTGGAATGCCGTTGGCTGTTGCTTTTCCAGATTTTAGCTTTCATCTGCTGGATTCATTAAATAAAAGGTGCATTTTTCTTAATGATGCTGCCGCTAAAGCCGGTATAAGCAATGTTCAAGCCATGCATTCAAGGCTGGGGGAAGGAAAGCCTAAGCCTTCATATTCTCTAATGACAGAACGTGCAATGGGGAAACTGGAGAATATCATGCCTTTGTGCGCAAAGGAATTAAAAAAAGGCGGACATTTCCTTGCCTGGCAAAGCCTTGCACAGGTTTCTTCGGATAGGCCTGAATTGAATAAGGCCATGCTAAAGGCAGGCTTAAGGCAGGCTGGAAAATTCGCATACCGTCTTCCTGCCGAGGAGAATGAAAAATATATCCTAATATTTGTTAAAATATAATATTGTATGGATATTGCGTCCAAGCTGAAATTTTTATTATGGTGTTTTGTCACCGGCCTTTGGGCACTTTTCATGTATCAGTACATAGAAGGGGACAAGTATAGGGCCGTTCTCAGCATGCGCAATTCCCCGGCATCTTCTGTTTCCAGTGCCGCAGCATCAGGCATAGAGCCTATGTCAGAAAACAGTCTGCCTCCTGTTGTATCCTCTTCTAATGCGCAGGGAGAGTTTTTTCCTGGCATTTCAGCGCCTTCTAATGATGATGCTCAGCTGCCGGCTAAAAAAAGTCTCCTTATGGCAGTTCCGAAGGCAAGGATAAAGGGAAAGAATCCTTTTGCTGAAATAGCCGTTTCCACTTTTTCTGCTTATGATTTCAACACTCCTATTTCCACTGTGGCTTATACGGCTACAGGCCAGGCCATATATGTTCCGGAAATTAAAAGGCCTGAAAAGGAAATGTCTATTGAAACCAAGTCTGTTCCGCAAGAGACAAAGCCCCACCGCATACATCCTCTGGCAAAAGATATTTCTCCTAAGGATTATCCAGACATTCCATCCGGATTTCAGCAGAAGGTTACAAGGCATTTTGTTCTTTATGAAGAGGGGGAGGTTTCTGAATCCCTAGAGAAATTTTCAGAACAGATTCATGGAAGCATTATGCTAGACCTGGTGGACTTCTCCCCATGGACCAGGGAGAAAAAGGTTTTTATATTCTATGCCCATTCCATGAGCTCTTACCAGGCTCTTTCCGGAAGGCCCGCATGGTCCGGCGGCGCAGCCTCGCTTAATGAACGGCGCATTTATCTTTATGCCAGCAAAGGAGCTTATGGCATACTTGCTCATGAGCTTACTCACATGTATTTTGACAGCTTCTTCCCTCCTGCAAATCCAAGCCCTTTGTGGCTCAGCGAGGGCATGGCTATATTTATTCAGTCTGAAAGGGCAGCTTCTACCCCAGAGTGGCTTAAAGAGAATCTCAAGCGCATACGCAATGGAGCAGGATATAAGCTTACTGACCTCATAAGAATTGATGATCTCGACGGCGCAGATGAGAACAACATAAGGCTATGGTATGCGCAGTCATATAGTTTCACAAAATACCTTATGAATATAAAAGGCAATAAGGTTTTTTACCAATTCTGTAACCTTTTGAAAGATGGCTGGCCAGTAGAACAGGCACTATCCATAGCATATTCTCAGAGCCTTAAGAACCTTGAATATGGCTGGCGTTACAGCATTTCGCCTTCAGCGAGAAAACAATAAATTAGTTCATTGCTGTTGATGTGCCGATTAAATCTTAAACTTTTTCTCCGCAGGTCTGAAAGAAATAAAAAACAGCTGTGAGGTATCTCGCTCTGCTCAATATTGGCGGCATTTCAAATATTTTGGCAAATCAAGACAACAATAATTAGCCATTTAGACAGCGCTCATCTGACTGCTCAAATGAAATTTAAGCCAAAATAACAGTCTTAAACTATTTTTCTGGCTTGAATTTTCTTTATTTTCTGTTATACTTAAGAAATGGTGGATAAAAGTGGTTTAAAATGGAGCAAAGTGGTTGAAAAAACCGCATTTCTTTTATAAAATATTTATATGTTTACAAGCCTTATCGGACATTATCCTGGAGCAGTGGATGCTAAAAAGCGATCCATAATCCCTGCTGCCTTCCGAGAGGCCCTAAGGGCTGAAAAATCCCGTTCAATAATAATATCCCGGTCTCTTTCTGACAAACCAAGGGAACTTTGTTTTTTCTTTCCATCCCAATGGGAGCTTGTGAAAGAAAACCCTCTATCATTCTTGAGCCGTTTTGGCGTTAAAGAAGAGGATTATGACCCTGAACTGTTTTTTGGCAACTGCTTTGAGCTTTTTCTTGATGAGCAGGGCCGCATACTTTTTCGCCAGGATCAGCTGGAAGAAGCTGAATTGGGAAAAAATATAATTTATGTTGGCGTTAATGATCACGGAATAATCAGAGACCGCGATGAATATGAGGCAGAGAGAAAGGAAAAGGTGCTTGCGCGCAAGCAAAAGCGGCCGTCTGCCGCGCTAAGAGAAAACAAACAGGCAGGCGCTAAATGACAGGGAATTTTACGCATATTCCTGTGCTTGCCAGCGAAACCGTATCTTTGCTTGCAGTAAGGGATGGAATATTTTATGATGGCACTGCCGGCATGGGCGGGCATTCGCAGCTAATGCTGGAATCACGCCCCGGAATAAGCATAATAGCCACGGACATAGACCCGGAAATGGCTGAGAAAGCCAAGCAGGCTCTAAACAGATTCCCTGGCCGCGCTAAAGTGTTCTGCGGCAGCTATGCGGAAGCTAAAAAATTTTTGGATGAATGCAGCATAAAGTCCCTGGCAGGAGCTCTTTTGGATTTAGGAGTGTCTTCTTTGCACTATGATAAGGCTTCGAGAGGATTTGCATTTAAGAATGACGGCCCGCTTGACATGAGGCTAAATCCTGCCTTTCGCCTTACCGCGGAAGAACTTGTAAATGACTGGCCCATAAATCAGCTGGAAGCAATATTGCGCTCATGCGGAGAGCATAATTCCAGGCGCATCACACATGCAATAGAGAAAGCCAGAACATCGCAGCGCATATCATCTACGTCTCAGCTGGCAGATATTATATGTTCCGTTATTCCATCTCGCCCAGGACATGTTCACCCAGCAACGAAGACATTTATGGCCTTGCGCATAGCAGTGAACAGAGAATTTGAGAACATAAGGAACGGAGTCAGGGGCATAGCTGCCCTAATAGAAAAAGGAGGCCGTTTTGCCATAATAACTTTTCATTCAGCGGAAGACAGGCTCGTGAAAAAACTTTTCAATGATCTTCTTTCAGAAGGAGAATGGAAGAAGATAACAGGCAAGGCGGTTAAGCCTTCAGAAGAAGAAATTGCGGCTAATCCCAGGTCGCGCAGCGCGCAGTTGCGGGTAATAGAGAAAATATAAACTCCATTGCCCTGCTATGTAAGTCGTATAATAAAGGTGATATTATGAATTTTTTGACAAAACTTTTTTTTGCCATGACCTGCATCCTCTTTCTAGGGCTTATATACATAAGCTCTTCTAACCGCATTGGCTTTTATACGCAAATGACACAGGCTGAAACAAGAAAGATTGTGGACCAGAATAAAAAGATAGGAAAACTTAATGATTCTATTGCAGCTATTCTGGCAATACAGGCTTCTTCTAGAAGAATGATTAAAATACAGGATGAAAATGAACCATTCTCATCATATCCGAGCGAAATGTCAATGCAGCTTGCGTCAAATAAACAGAAACTCCAATGAGAATGACATCAATAAAAAGCGAAAGAGAAATATCAGCGCAAAGAATTAAGAAAATATTTATATTAATCGCTGCCGGTATAATTGTCATTACGTCTAGATTGGTTTACTTGCAGGCAATATTTCCTAATACAAAATTAGATGCGGAAAAAGCTAGCGAAACTATTTATCTGCCGGGATATAAGGTTAAGGCTTGGGAAGAAGCGGAAGATTCAAAAAGCTCCATAAGAAAAGCTTTTTCCATGATAAGAAAATATGCACTTTCTTCTGATGAGGAATCGCTTTATGAAAAATCTCTCGGGCGCAGAAACAAAAAGTATGTGCATCTTATGCCTTATGTCAGGCAGGAAATAGACAAAACCAAGCATCCGATTGAAACAGTAATCCACGAGCGCGGTAAAATAATTTCTTCTGACGGAGTTATTCTTGCAGGAAATGAGACAATATATGACATAGCTTTCCTGAGAAAAAACTTTCCGTCTGATCCCAAGCTTCGCGATGAGCAGATAGATAAAACTCTAAGCATATTGGGGATAGACAAAAGCTATCGTCTTAATAAAAAAAGCCGAAGCATAGAGGAGAGGCTTAAAAAGTCAGGCAACTGGATAGCCGCAGGAACTGCGGACCATGAACAGTACTTAAAATTAAGAAAACTTAAATTTGATGCCATTGACTATGCGCCAAAACTGTCAAGGTCTCACCCCGGAAAACTTGCTGAAGACACTCTCGGAATAGCCAATTATAGAAATAATGACAGAAAAAATGAATTTATAGGCCTTTCAGGGCTTGAAAAAAAATACGAAGAAGATTTAAGAAGCCGGGAAGAAGAAATTGATACGCAGGAAAATCCGGATCTGGTTCAGACAGGCACTGATGAAAATGCTCCGCGCAACCTGCATATAACAATAGATAGCGCACTGCAAGCCGCTGCTCAGGAGATAATGGCTGAATGGAATAAAAAAATAAGACCAGACATGGGAATGATTTTAGTGCAGGAAACAGCCACAGGCAGAATGCTGGCTATGGCAACAACTAAGCCTACTCCTGGTCAGAATCTTTTTGTGGAAAATGCTTATGAGCCGGGATCCACTTTAAAAACAGTTGCTTATGCAGCCTTATTAGACAGCAATAGCGCCAAGGAAACAGATCTCATTCTAGTTGGCGCTGGAAAATCTCAGCCATGGAAACTTAAAAAATTTTATATCAGGGATGACCATGATCACCCAGAAGAAACGGTGCTTAGTCTTTCAAGAATTATAGAAACTTCTTCTAACATAGGCACTGGAAAATTTGTTATGACAAAACTAGGCGCAGAAAAATTTTATCCATATCTTGAAGCTCTTGGTTTTGGCAAACGCACAGAAATAGAGCTTCCGGGAGAAAGCGCTGGAAGAATGCATAGCCTTAAGCGGTATAAAAGCGACATAACTCTGCTTGTTACAAGCTCATACGGGCATGGAATATCTGTAACTCCCGTACAGCTTGTATCTGCATATTCAGCACTGATTAATGATGGAATTTATAATCGCCCGCGTTTAGTTGACCGCATTGCTCTAAGGGACGGCAGAACTGAGTATATAGCGGAAAATACTGATCAGCATCGCGTGATAAGCGTGGAAACTTCTAAAAAAGTTAGAAAAGTGTTGCGCGGAGTAATGGAAAATGGCACTGGAAAGGATACAAAGATAAAAGGATACATATTAGCTGGCAAAACAGGAACAGCCATGAGGGTAAGCCGAAGCGGCAAATATGTGGAAGGGGAAAATAATGCACTTTTTGCCGGTTTTTTCCCTTATAAAAATCCGAAATACACCATATTGGTTATTTTTGAGCACCCTGAAAAAAAATTACACGGATTTGGCGCTCAGTCCGCTTTGCCTGCCTATGCTGACATGGTAAAAGAGATAATTAGCATAAAACATATTCAAAAAGACATTTAATTTAGATAAGGATATTCAGAAAATGGCCGCTTTGCTTTCCTCTCTGCTGAAAGAAACAAAAATTAGGACATACAGGGATTGCCTGATTGAACAGATTAGCAATGATTCCAGGAATATAAAGCCTGGAGCCCTTTTCTTTGCTTTAAAAGGATCAAGAGCGAATGGCTTGGATTTTATAAGGCAGGCCATATCAAAAGGCGCTGTTGCCGTTATTTATGAGGATTTTCTGCCGGAAAATATCATAAAAGAACATGGGGACAAGACTGTTCTTCTTCATGCAGATGATATTTATGATGTTCTCTCCGCCGTGTCTGCGGAATTTTACGGGCATCCCTCTGAAAAATTCAAGCTTATAGGCATAACAGGAACAAAAGGAAAAACCACATCTTCATATTTTTTGGAGACAATTCTTGCAAGCGCGGGAGAACATCCTGGTCTCATAGGAACTTTGTCATATAAGGCTGACGGCAAGATTATTGGAAACGCAGTAAACACTACTCCTTTCGCACATTCCCTCCAGCAGCTTTTTTACCGCATGGCAGAGGCAGGCTGCCATTCCGCAGCAATGGAAGTTTCTTCCCATGCGCTTGCTCTTAAACGTGTGGAAGATGTTTCATTTGACATTGCTGTTTTTACAAATCTTCAAAGCGATCATCTTGATTTCCATAAAGACCGTAAGAGCTATTTTCTTGCGAAAGCTCATATTTTTAAATTGCTTGCCCTAAAGGGCAAAGGGGTAAAAACAGCCATATTCAATGCAGATGACAGCATGGCCGCTCAGTTAAAAGAAATAATCAGCAGGCTGGGATTGAAAATGCTTACATATGGCATAAAAAATGAATGCGATTTCCGGGCAGAGACAATCAGTCTTGAAGAAAAGTTTTCCTCCTTCTCTCTTCATGCTAAGGGAAGAATGGTTCCCGTTAAGATTTCTCTGCCCGGGCTTTATAATGTGTATAATGCCTTAGCTGCCATTTCAGCGGCTGTTTCCAGCGGCATAGAATTGGAAAGCGCAGCGCTTTGGGCCGGCAGGCTGCTTAATGTGCCCGGCAGATTGCAGAGAGTTGAAAAAGGACAGAACTTTAGCGTTTTCGTGGATTATGCGCATACAGCGGGGGCTTTAACAAATGTTCTTGATAATCTTATCAGGATTCCTCATAATCGCATAATAACGGTCTTTGGCTGCGGAGGGGACAGGGACCGCACAAAGCGCGGCCCCATGGGCATTGCGGCCTGCTCCAAGAGCGATTTTGCATATATTACAGACGATAATCCCCGTTTTGAGAACAGGGAGCAGATTTTTGCGGACATAGAAAACGGAGTTAAAGAAAAATATTCAAATTATGAAATTATAAAGAATCGCTCGGAAGCAATCAGAAAAGCGGTGCTCCAGGCCAAAAAAGGCGATATAATACTTATTGCAGGCAAGGGCCATGAAACCTATCAGCTTTTGCAAGGCAAAACCTTGCATTTCAGCGATGTTGAAGAAGCCGAAAAAGCATTGGCAGAGGCAGGTTGGAAATGAAACTTGGAATTACATGGAAAGAATTAGCGGAAGCAGCCGGAGGCAGAATCATAAATGGAAATCCTGAGGAAAAAATTGATTCCTTCATAACTGACAGCCGCAAAATAAAAGAGGGAGATTTCTTTTGGGCCATAAAAGGCAACTCATTTGACGCAAATTCCCCAGAGATATTAGAAAAAACTTTGCCTGCGGCTAAAGGCTGGATAATCAGCGAAAATGCCGCCAGAAAAGCAAAAAAGCTGCCGCGCTTCGTAATCGCTGCGGAAGACACGCTTAAGGCAATGCAGAATCTTGCCAGCTGGCACAGAAGCCGTTTTTCCATTCCCATAGTTTCAATGACCGGCTCCAATGGAAAAAGCACCACAAAAGAGATGATGCGCTCCATACTTTCGCTTAAAGGCAAAACCTGCTGCAATAAGGGAAATTTCAATAATCAGCTGGGAGTTCCTCTTTCGCTGCTGGAATTATCTGATGATGATAAGTTCGGTGTTTTTGAGTTGGGCGCATCTCATCCCGGAGACATAGATGAGATTGCTGCCCTTGCACGCCCTTCTGCCGCAATTATAACGAACATTGCCCCTTCTCATCTGGAATTTTTTGGAACTCTTGAAACAATATATGAGACAAAAACTGAAATCCTTAAGCATTTAAGCAAAGGGGGCATTCTTGTTTATAATGCTGATGATGCTTATCTTTCAAGATTAGCCTCTAATAAGGATTTCAGGCTTGTCTCATTTGGCAGAAATGAAAATTCCCAAGTGAGGGTTTGTGAAGACGGCTCTCTCTTCTTTAAAGATGCCGGCATAGCATTAAAACTGGCGCTTCCTTATCCCGGAGCTCATAACCTGATGAATGCGGCAGCTTCCGCCGCTGCCGCAATGGCCCTTGGAGCGGATTTTGAAACTATTAAGAATGGACTGGAACATTATTCAGCTCCAGGCATGAGGATGCAGGAAATAAAAAAACAAGATGTAAGCATTATTTTAGATGCCTACAATGCTAATCCGCAATCTATGAATGCAGCATTTAATGAGATGAAATCCCGCAGGCGGCCTATTTTTTTCATGCTTGGCGATATGAAGGAGCTGGGAAATTCTTCTGAGCATTATCACAGAGAATTAGGCCGCAACCTTGCCGCCATGAAGCCTGATTCTGTTTTTTTGGCAGGCCCTGAAATGAAAGCTGCCGCAGAAGAATATCAGGCAGCCGGAGGCCGCAGCATGCAATGGGCTGACAAACTTGAGGGCTGGCTTGATGAGGCAAAAAAAACAATCATAAACTGCCATGAGGGAACATTTCTTATAAAAGCTTCACGCTCTTTAAGATTTGAAAGGATAATTGAGAACATTGATTTGCATTAATGGAAAAAATATGAAAAAAATTTTATTTCCTTTTGTATTTTTATTAGCTTTATCGTCAGTCACCGGCTGTTCTTCTCAGAAACAAGCTGCCAAGGGGGAAACCGGAGGAGTTGCCATTGACGATGCAATTTATTCCGAGAAAGACATTTTTTTTAAGAAGAAACTTTTTCCGGAGTTGAGAAAACAGAATTATGCAGGAGCCCAGCAGCTTATAGATAAGGAGCTGGAGAGGCATCCTGAGTATCAGCGCGAGCCGCTTTATTTCAGCGCAAGCAGTATTTTATCTTTCAATAAAGGAAAATATGAGGATGCCAGAAAATACGCTGACAAAGTGATAGAGATTATGGAACAGCGCTTTGCTCCAAAAAAGCCGTATCAGATATCTTTGGAAAGCAGCCGGGCGAAAGATTCCGTGGCATCGCATTATCTTTACCGTTATCAGGCGCTTATGAAACTGGGACGGAATGAAGAAGCGCTGGCAGATGTGGAAACAGCTTTGAAAATATCAGAAAGGCCAAGAATTCTGTTAATAAAGGCAAGCCTTCTCGTTCTGCTTAAGCGCTATGAAGATTCCGTAAAAGCCTTAGAAAGAGCTTATAAGCTGGATCCGGATGTTCTGTCAAAAGAGGACGATGATTCATGCATGAACTTATGCACAATACTCTATGACAGAGGCTATGTTAAAACCAGTGCCTGCAAATCTTTTTTTGAGAGAATAGATGAAAAAAAAGCAGAGGCAGAGAAAGAACAGAAACAGGAACAGGAAATTCAGGCTGAAGGACAACATTTCAGCGCTGGAGCTAATTAAATTTCAATTATATTGCGTTTAAGTTCATTCCCCGCAATTGAATGTATATGTTTAAACCTGGTGATTTTAAAAATAAAAAAGGCCTTGTCATAGGGGCAGGAAAATCTGGCATAGCTTGCGCTAATCTTTTAAATGAAAAAGGATTTAGCATTTTGCTGACTGAGCAACAGCCCAAAGAAAAAATTTCAGAAAGACTCAAAAATCTGAATCAAGACATTATGGCTGAAACGGGAGGGCATACAGATGCTGTTTTCAGCTGCGCCTTTGCTATAAAATGCCCTGGACTGCCGCATAGCAATCCTCTTATTAAGGCCTTGGAAAAACATAATATTCCGATATTTAGCGAAATTGAAACGGCTCTTGCCTTTGCTGACAGGCCTTTTCTCATTGGCATAACAGGAACTAATGGAAAAACAACAACTGCTATGCTTCTTGGCAATATAATGAAGAAACACGCAGAAGCGTCTGGCCTGGATGCTGAAACAGCAGGGAACATAGGAACGCCATTAAGCGATGCCGTAAGAAAAATTCGGCCAGGCTCATTTATAACGGCAGAGCTTTCCAGTTATCAGCTTGAGGACAGCACTTTTATAAGGCCTGAAGTTTCAGCCGTTTTAAACATAACTCCAGATCATCTTGAGCATCATGGCAGCATGGAAAAATACATTGAGGCTAAAGCGAGAATTATGTTAAATCAGGATAGCAGCTGTTTCTGCGTTCTGAACTTAGATGATCCTATATGCCGCAAAATGGCAAAGATGACTAAGGCAAAGATTTTATGGTTTTCATCTTTAGAAAATGCCGGTGTTGAAAAAAAAGCGGATGCCTGCATTGATGGCGAATTTCTCAAATTTAGGTTTAACGGACATGAATATAAGATAAATCCGCCTAATCTGCCAGGCCGGCATAATATGGAAAATGCTATGGCTGCCGGGCTTATGGCATTTGCCGCCGGGGCAAATGCCGGGGAAATAGAACATTCATTTAGTGTTTTTAAGCCTGTGGAACACAGGATTGAGCCGGCAGGCTCTGTTAATGGAATATTGTTTATTAATGATTCAAAGGCTACCAATGTTGACTCTACGGCTGTAGCGCTTAAAGCGATGCCGGCAGGGAAAAAGGTATGGCTTATATTGGGCGGACGGGACAAAGGAGCTCCATATGCTCCTCTTGTTCCATTAATCAGAGAAAAAGTAAAAGGAATTTTTATGATAGGGGAAGCTGCGCCCATTATTTCTAAGCAGCTTTCTTCATTATGCGCTTCATATCAGAGAGAAACAGTATATGAGGCTTGCAGGGAAATAATAAAATTGGGCAGCAATGGCGATATAGCATTGTTTTCTCCGGCCTGTTCCTCTTTTGACCAGTTTAAGGACTATGAAGACAGAGGCCGCAAGTTTAAAAATTTCGTAAAAGGGCTTAGCAATGGTCAGATATAAAAAAAAATCTTTTTTCCCGGCTCTTTTTTCTGGCATATCGCGCAGAATTAAAATCTTGCAAAATGTCATAAAAAGAAATGACAAAGGCTTTCTTCTTGTAGTGGCAAGCCTTCTCTGCATAGGAATGTTCTGGGTTTGTTCCACTACCCAAATTGTTCAGACAAGAATAAATAGCGAGAATGTGCTTCTTTTTTCTAAAGCGAAAATTATAAATCAGCTTATAGCTCTTTTTATAGGTATAATAGCAATGTTTTTTGTCGCTTCCGCAGATTTTGAAAAAACAATAAAAAAATATTATTATGCCGTATCTGTATATATTTTTTTCTGCGTTCTTCTGATTATTACGCTCTTTATGCCAGCTGCGGCAGGGGGGAGAAGGTGGATTCCTATTCCAGGCATAGGGCTTAATATACAAACAGCTGAATTTGCTAAGATAGCTATAATTTTTTTCATAGCTTCGTATATGTCAAATCGCAGAAACATGGCTGATATGCGGCAGAATTCCTCTAAGGTTTTCAATCCTTTTGTCCTTTCCGGCATAGGCCTGGCCTTAATAGCGTTAGAACCGGACATTGGCATTCCCGCATTGACTTTTTTTGGGATATCCTGCATGATGTATGTTTCCGGAGTTTCTTTCGGTGATATACTTAGAGTATGCCTTTTTGCCTTCCCTCTTTTCGTTTTAGACTGTCTTAGAAATCTTGGCCATAGGCTTGGACGAATACAGTCTTTTGTTCTTTCTGTTTTTACAAATGACCAGCAGGTAGATATTTTGGGAGACGCTTATCAGGTTTCAAATTCCCTTATAGGAATATGTTCCGGGGGAATAACTGGCAGAGGCATTGCTCATTCACATCAGAAAACACATTTGCTTACGCAGCATGAATCAGATTTCATATTTTCAGTTTATGCTGAGGAAACCGGTCTTATAGGCTCTCTTCTGCTTATAGGTCTTTTTGCTGCGCTGCTTTATTATTGCTATAAGATAGCCATGCAGGCAAAAGATTCTTATTACCGCTCCCTTGCTGTCGGATTATCATGCATGCTTGGAGTTCAGGCTTTTTACAGCATAGCCGTAAATGCTAATTTTGCTCCGATTAAAGGCATTGCCCTGCCATTCATCTCTTATGGAGGATCTTCTCTCATTTCAACTCTTATCATAATTGGTATAATGATGAACGTGGCTGCGCGGAGAGAGTGACAGGAGATTATATGCAGGGCGGAAAAAAAAGAATCATAATAGCTGCTGGAGGCACCGGAGGCCATTTTTATCCAGGCTTTGCCCTGGCTTCTTATTTGCGCGAGAAAGGATGGGAAGCTTTGTTCCTTGTAAGAGAAAATGACATTTCCATACCGCGCCTTAAAGAAGCCGGATTTCCTTATGTTGAGGCAGATTTAAGTCCTTTTCCCCGCACATGGAATCCCATAAGGCAAACCCGCTTCTGGCATCATTTCATAAAGGGATTATCCCTTGTGCGCGCTTGCGTTAAAGATTATGCCCCTGACGCTGTGCTTGGCACTGGCAGCTATATCGGCACTACTGCCGTGCTGGCGGCATATCTTAGCCGCATTCCCGCTTTTATACATGAATCCAATTCCGTGCCCGGGCTTGGCAACCGGATTGCGATGCGTTTTTGCCGTAAAATACTTCTTGGCATTCCTCTCAGGGATTCTGCCTATCCTAAAAAAACTGTCCTTTCAGGCACTCCTGTTCGCAACAGTTTTGCACAAACAATTACTAAGGCTGCCGCCAGAAGGCAGCTTGGCCTTAAGATGAGCAAGTTTACTGTTCTTGTTTTTGGCGGCAGCCAGGGAGCGGACAGGCTTAATCTTGCCATACTCTCGTCTTTTATTGTGCTTCACGGAAAAATACAGTTTATTCATGTCACTGGCGCAAAAAATTATCAGAGGGTATATGATGCCTATAAAAATCACAAATTTGCTGATTCTCCAGATCTATTGCTTTCCGCATACAGGGAAGACATGCCAACTTTGTATGCAGCCGCAGACCTTGCCGTATGCAGATCTGGAGCCAGCACATTTTCTGAACTGATACAGACAGAGACTCCGGCAATACTTGTGCCTTATCCAAAGGCAGCAGGGAATCATCAGTATTATAATGCCAGGGAGCTTGACCGCTCCGGAGCATGCATCTGCCTGGAGGAAACAGAGCTCTTTTTTAAAGAGCTGGAATTGCTTTTGGAAGCATGCTCAAGCGGAAAAAAATCAGTTTTGGATATGGCTAAAAAATATAAGGAAATCAAAATTCCGAAGGGAATAGAATCTGTGAAAATTGCGGCAGAAGCTATTGAGCAGAATATTTAATAATTTTCTTTTTTTATGTAGAATATAGTTAGCCAAAGGCAAGACCTTTTCGCAGGAGCATCTTGTGAAAAAAACAAAATATTCTGAAAGCATAAAAAATGCAAAAATAGCCGCAGAAGACTTAAGTCCGGCAAATAATAGCCAGACATCCAATAACTCAGGGGAAAAAGAATTATCTCATAAAACTTCTCCTTCCTATAATAAATTAAACAGATTAAAAAAAGCAGAGCCATATTTATTATTGACAGTGCTGTGTTTAATTTTTGTTCCCATGTCATGCGAAATGGGACTGAGGAATATGTTTCGCACAATGATGTTCACTGCGCATGATCTTTTGCTTAATACAGTTTTCTATATCATGTCTATATGCGTGTTAGCTGGGGCATTAAGCGATTTGCTTGCGGAATTCGGAGTAATACATGTCATGCAGCGTATCCTGCAGCCTTTGATGAAACCTATTTTTAATTTGCCCGGAGCTGCCTCTCTTGCGGCGGTCATGACATTCTTTTCAGATAATCCCGCAGTGCTCTCTTTGGCAAAAGATAAAAAATTCAGCAGATATTTTAAAAAATATCAATTTGTTTCCTTAACTAATTTTGGAACTTCTTTTGGCATGGGCCTGATAGTAATCACTATCATGATGGGCTATGGTTATATGTGGGAACCTATTCTCGGCTTCTTCTCCGCAATATGCGGCGGCATTATCTCAACGCGGCTAATGCAGCGTTTCTGCAAGCCTGTTTTAGGGGAAGAAATGGTTCTTACAGAAAAAGAGAAAGCGAAATTTGATGAGGAAAACATTGCCAAATTAAATGGCGATATTCCGGAAACGGAAAGAAAAGGCCTTTTCCAGCGCTGCCTTGACTGCATGCTTGACGGAGGAAAGAAAGGCGTAGAAATAGGCCTTGCCGTTATACCCGGAGTGCTTGTTATTTCTACCGCAGTAATGATGATAACAATGCAGATGCCCGAAGGCGGATATACTGGCGCTGCCTATGAGGGCGTAGCATGGCTGCCAAAAATCGGCAAGTATATTTACTGGCCTGTCCATATTATTTTCGGCTTTGAAAATCCTGAAAACATAGCTTTCCCGCTAACTGCCCTTGGAGCTGTGGGCAGCGCCGTTGCCCTGGTTCCAAAGCTGAACGTAACTTCCAGCGACATAGCAGTTTTTACGGGAATAGGAATGTGCTGGAGCGGTTTTTTAAGCACTCATACGGCTATGCTTGACAATATGGGGTATCGGCAGCTTATTTCCAAAGCTCTAACGGCGCATACCATAGGCGGTCTTTGCGCAGGCATTATAGCAAGATATTTATATTTGCTTATAAAGTTCTTAAGCCTATTTTTTAGCAAATAAATTTATTTGCTAAATGTTTTATGAAAAACAACAATAACAATAATAAAAAAGAAAACAGCACTGAAGCAGCCAGACATGCAGAAAAACATTCGCATGAAAGCCATAAAGTCTCTGATGCCTGCGCCTCATGTTCGCATGAGCACGGTCATTCTGAATCCCATTTGTTTTCCAACAAGCATCATCACAGGCATCAACACGGACATAATCATGCTGCTAATGAGAAAACTATAAAAGGGCTCATAATTGCTTTCATAATCAATATGCTTCTTTCTTTGGCAGAAATTGCCGGAGGCATAATTGGCTGCAGTATTGCCCTTATCGCTGATGCCCTTCACAATGCTTTTGACGCTTTCTCAATACTTATTGCGGTAATAGCATATAAAATTGGCAAAAAAAATCCAGATGATGAATATACTTTCGGCTATAAGAGAGCTGAAACTATAGGAGGCTTCATAAATCTCATTCTTCTTTTTGTCTCCGGCCTGTATCTTATGTGTGAAGGCATAGGCCGTCTCTTTAAGCCGGAAGAAATAAATGGCAGCCTTATAATTTGGATTTCAGTAATAGCTCTTATAATTGATGCGGCTACGGCAAAGCTTTCGCATAGCGGCGCTCATGGCAGCAGCAATATGAAAATGCTGTTCATCCATAATCTTGCTGACGCTTTCGGTTCCGTAGGCGTTATCGCATCTGGACTTTGCGTCATTTATTTAGGATGGAATTTCATTGACGGCATTGTCGCAATCCTTATTGCCGCATATATGATTTCTCAGGCCATAGTTTCTTTCAAGCCCATAATGAAAATACTTATGAACGCAATGCCGGAGGGATTGTCAGCTGACGCTATTAAAAGCGAGCTTCTTCAAATAAAGGGGGTAAAGGACATTCATCACATACATATATGGAATATTGATGAAGGCCGCATTGCCTTTGCCTGCCATGCCGTTGCCGCTGACATAAAGGCTGGAGAACTGATAAAGCAAGCCCTTAATGAAAAATTTTCAATAGAACACAGCACAATACAGATAGAAACAGACAGATGCGCCTGCGATATCTGCTGTTAATGCTAAATGGCTTATAATAAATCAAAAAAAGCTGCCTTGTAATTGCTAAGGGCAAAGCAAGAGGATAAAACTGAAAATGAAATGCTGGAGCTGCAAAAAAGAAATTGATGAGGCTGATGCATATTGCCGATATTGCGGCATGGGCCAGGGCCGCTTCCTTCCTTTTTCATACACATTGTTTGGAATAATAATATGTTTTGCCTGTTTAGGCCCTTTTGCCATTTATTTTGTCGCAAAAACGCCAATTATGGGCCGAAAATCGAAGATAATATTATCAATAATAATGCTTGCCGTATTTTGTTATATGGCCTATGGAATATGCCATAAATTAACTGCTGCATTCCAGGAAGCGCAACAGCTTCTTGGCACAGGAATGCCGCTTGTCATATAGCGGCGGATAAAGCATATATGGGTTGTCTATGTCTGGAAAAGCAAGGCCTTCAGATGAAATCAGTGCTGATAGAAAAAGCGGCAATGCTCATATATGCGGCAATCTGGAAATAGGCGTTTCTGAAGAAAACAGCCCTGAAATACTAATAAGCCCTGACAATCTTTCAAAAAAGGAAAACCCTTATCTTTTTTTAATTGCGAAAGCAGGCATAGAGGGCCGCTTGAATGATTTTTATTATTCTGAAAAAAATAAGCTGGCCGCAAGAAGTAATTCAGATGTCTTTGAAAAAAAAGAAAAAGCAGCAGCTGTCAGGAATCTGAGGCAGCTGGAAGAAGCTTATTCTGCATGGAATGCGGCTGCCGCCGCATCTGTGCCCAAAACAAAAAGCGAAATATTGCCAGCTTCCATGCAAGAAAATGATGCTTGCGTTTCTGCTTCGCCAAAAAGCATTTTTACGCAAGAAAATTTAAAGATAACAAGGATTGCCATAGGGCTGATTTCTATTATTTTTTTTATAGCGGCATTGGGTTTTTTGTTTGATATCCTGGCTTCGTCGCTCGTTTCAGCACAAAAAAATAATTTTTCCAATAATTCCAGCTTAGAAAATATGTCTAATTCTGACAGCAAGCCTTCCTCTTCCCATATTCTAAAAAAAACTGTTCTTACGCCATTGCCATAATTTTTATATAATTAATATGATTATATTAAAGCCAGCGCAGGCTTATAATATTCTAATTTATATTATAAATGAGCTATGAGAAGATGAACAGAAAAGCTGATAACTCTCCCGAAGTCATGCTTGGCAATGAGCCTGCAAATTTCCGTGCTGCGGGCCAGAATCCGTATTTCTCAAAGCTTATAGAAGCTGAATCCAATGGATGCTTTGAAGAATATTATAGGGAAGAAAAGGAAAAACTGGAATACCGCCTCGGCTTTTCCAATGCGGCAGAAGTGGCAGCAAGCGCACGCAGGGATCTTCAAAGACTTGCTGATGCTTATACGGAGTTAAAGCTAAAAAATCAGAGCAAAAAAAAGAAATCAGCATCTTCCTTGTTTCTTTATATAGCTATGTTTTTTATAGCTGCTTTTTTTATTTATCAAAATTATTTAAAGAACCAAACCATAGCAGAGCTTAATGAGCAGATACGGAGTAAGAATACCGAACTCTCTTCAACAAACGATAAACTTAAAACTGAGCTTTTAGAGATAAAAAACGGCAAGGCAAAGCTTCATGATATTATTGAAGCATTAAAGATACAGAAAACAGCTCTTGAAACGCAAAACAGGGAACAGACTGATGAAATAAAAAAACAAAAAGCAGCAAATGAGGCTATTTCCTTAGAGAAGAACAGCATGGCCCAGAAAATATCTGCTCTTGAGGTACAGAGCAAGACACTTACAACAGCCAATAGCGAATTAACGGCAAAGAATGCTGAGCTAAATGTGACAAATTCTGAACTAAAAACGGCTAAAGCTAATCTTACGGAAGAAAATAAAACTCTTAAGAAAAAATTTGAATCAGCTGACAAGCTTAATAAAGAGCTTGCTGAAGCCCATGCGCAGCTGAAAAAAACATTGGCCATGCTGGAAACAGAAAAAAAGAACCAGAAAAACAACACAAACAGCCTTGAAACAAAAAACAAAGCTCTTGAAGACAAATGCAAGGCCCTTTCAGATGACAATACCCGTCTTCTGAAAGCAAATGCTCAGTTCTTTCAGGAAATTACCGATTTAAAGAAGAAATGCGGCAGTTCCTCAAAATCTTATGTGAAAAAGTAAAAACAGGGATAAGAAAATGGAATCGGAAGAAAAAAATAAAAAATTGTCTATTGAAGAAACAAAGGCAAAGGAAGCTAAGAGAACAGCTTTTTTCTTTTCTTTCATGCAGAAAGCTTTTTTTGCTAACAGCATTAAAGAAACATATATTAATGCAAGAAAAAAATTAGCCGGGCGCCTGTCAGGAGAAATTCTCTCTAAAGATGGCAAAAGATATGACAAGGAACAAGCTGCCGGAGACATAAAAAAGCTTGACGGGGCATATAAGTATTTCTTAACGCCTGTTTTTGCTGTAATAAAAGAGCTTTCCCGAAGGCTGAAAAAAGAAATTATTGTTTTGCGCAAAGAAAATCAGGAGCTGCGGAAAGAAATTGACGAGCTTAAACAGGCTGTCGCAAATCTTAAATCTGATCTTGAAGAGAAAGAAAAGGAACAGAAAACAGCAGCATTGAACTCAGAACAGGACAATGCTGTTCAGAGCATAAATGCAAAAGAGGCTGAAGAAAACAGTGATAAAGATAAAGAAACAATAAATGAGGGAAAAGATTCTTCGCTTGAAGAAACAGCTGAAAAAGAAAAAAGCCAGCATGAGAATATTGAACTGAAATCAGAAAAAGAAGAATCCGATTCTGAGAAGGCAGCAGAAAAAAATTCTTCAATGCCAAAAGATAATGAAAGCAAAAACACAGAAGTTCAGCCGGAACACCATGAAAATATTATTCCGGCGCATAAAGAGAATGTTGCGGCAGAAGAAAAGCTGACACTTGTAAAACCTGCTCCTCCGTCAATAAACCTGAAGCCTTCAACTGCAGAAAAGCCAGTTCCTCCGCCTCCGGCGCAGCCGAAAAAAATCCCGGTCAAGGAACACAAATATTCCAAAGATGACATAGTTGAAATAGGAATCTATCCTTATGAAGAAGATGGCAAAATGCGCCCTATAGAATGGCTGGTGCTGGAAACTTATAAGGATGGCACTGCCCTGCTTCTTAGCAAATACGGGCTTGATTCAAAGCCGTACAATACAGATTATGTAGATGTTGAATGGGCAAAATGCACATTGAGAGAATGGCTAAACAGGTCTTTTTTTAATACGGCATTTAGCGCAAGGGAGCAAACCGGCATAGTTGTTTCTGATAATGAAAACCAGGCTTATGACAATGGCAATGCCGTTCTTGCTGAAAGAAGCAAAGATAAGATTTTCCTTCTTAGCCATGAGGAAGCGGAAAGATATTTCAAAGGTGATGGCGCAAGGCGCGCGAAGCCTACGCCTTATGCGGTGCAGCGCGGCGCATATATAAATGGCAATGCTGGCTGGTGGTGGCTTCGCACGCAAGGCTTTAACCAGCATACGGCTGCTGCCGTAAGCCTTGAGGGAGCAATAAGCACTCAGGGCAGGCGCGTTAATTCAGACAGCGAAACCGTGCGCGCTGCCATGCGTTTTAACCTTAACCTGATTAAATAAGATTGCGTGGCGGCTTCTCATTCCGCATATTATATAATATGAATATAATTGTTTTAGCATGAGCGCGAAATGAGAAGGGAACAGAGCGGAGCAGCGGACAATGATCCGGAAATATACATAGGCAATGCGGATAATAGCGCATTGCCTTTTTCTGCTTCCGCTGACAGCACTGATGACATAAATAATGCTCTCTATTCCAGCCGCCTCAGAGATCTTAAGGCAGCATTAGCAGACAATCGTCTTTTAGAATATTATCAAACAGAAAAAAAGAAATTAGAAGAGCGTATTTCTCCTGAAGCCGAAGAAGCTTTAGGGGCTGAATATTGCGCCAAGGCCCGCGAAGACATTAGGGCATTGGAAGCCGCATTTCAACATCTGAAAAAAGATGAGCTTTCCTATTCTGAGATTCCTGTAAAAAAAGCAGAGGCAAAGCCGGAGCATGCTCCAAGAAAAAAAACTGAACACCAAAATAAGAAGCGGAAAGAAGAAATAAAAAAAACATATTCTTCTTACGATAATGAAACAGAAAAATCCTGGAAATTTCTGTTAGCTGCAGCCCTGCTTGCTATCATTGTCTCCTCTTTTTTTGGACTTAAGAATTTCCTTGAAGAAAAAAGAAGCCTGGCATCTTCGGAAAAAAATGAAACCTCATACACTCATAAAACTGAAAAAAGCAGGGAGCCTGTTTATAATTATAGTTTAGATTCAGAGAAAAAAAAGAATAGAAATTCTCAGCCGTCTGGCAGGCCTCATGCCTTCCGCCCTGACGCAAAGCCTAAAGCAAGGCCAAAATCTAATGACTTCCTGCCAGACAGGGCGGAAAAAAGCAACAGCCATTCAAAAAACATAAATGCCCGCTCCGCCCAGCCGCAGCTTAGAGGAACCATAACTGTTTCATTTGGCAATTATCCTCAGAACTCCAAGGGGATGAAAAAAAACATAGAATGGATAGTGCTTGAACATAACAAAAATGGAGAAGCCCTGCTTCTGTCAAAATACCTGCTAGAGGCAGGGCCTTTTAACAGGGAACAGCAGAATATCTCATGGAAGGATTCTTCTGTAAGGCAATGGCTTAACAGCTCGTTTATTAATACGGCTTTCACCTCGGAAGAACAGCAGCTTATTTTGCAGTCTGAAATAAAAAATCAAGCATATTCATATTATTTCTCCGCAGAAGATTCAGTTTACTGGACTAAACTTTTAGGTGAGGATTTCACGTCTGCAGCTGGCAAAGACTTCCATACCAGCTCTTCTGACAGGACAAGAGACAAAATATTTTTATTGAGTGCGGCAGAAGCTGAAAAATACCTTAACAGGGAGAATTTGGCTGCGAGGCCCACTGATTATGCTTTAACGTCAAAAGGAGGAAAGATAAAAATGCGTATGCCGGAATGCTCCAAGTCGGGATGCAGAAAAACAGAAATAACAGGCACATCCGGCTGGTGGCTGCGCACTTCCGCTACTGATTCTGATTATGCCATAATGGTTTATGGCAATAAGATTTTTCCCATAGGCAATAAGGTTTCATATTCCGGCAATGGGATAAGGCCGGCTTTAAGAATAAAAAATTTAAGCTTGCTCTCAATAACAGAATAAAGATTTAGCTGCAAGGAGCTAAAGGACTTAAGGAAAAAGAAAATGTTTAGCAGAGAAATGAAAGCTGGCGATGCCTTCTATGACGGTTTTACAATAGTTACCTCAATTCCGGATCAGGAAATATATCCTGAATTGCATTCTCTAATTGACACAGGAGCAGAGCTTTATGCTCATAGCCAGAAATCCAGGATAAAAATTATAAAACTGGCCGATAAGTTTTCTTCCGACGGAAAAGAAGCAGACATATACTATTCCGATGCTAAGCTGCCAGACGGAACTCCTTTATTGGCTAAAGTTTATAAGAAAATAAATGAAAGGCAAAAAGCCAAAATACTGCTTATGCTTTCCAAAGATGTTGATATACCTGGAATATGCTACCCTGTTTCATGGCTTTCGGCTCAGCCGGAGGAAGACAGCCCATGCATTGGCATATTAATCCCGCAGGCTCCGGAAAATGCTAAACCGCTGGGAGGATATATTGCAGACATTTCTCTTTCAGCCAAGGAAAGGCTTGACATAGCTGTTGCCCTATTGAGGGGCTTTGCCGCCATAAGCAGAAAAAAGCTTCAAATAGCAGATTTCAATATGAATAATTTTCTGGTATCCGCAGACAGAAAAATTTATTTCATTGACACTGACAGCTGGCAAGCAGAAAATTTCCCATGCCCTGTGGCTTCGCCGGACATAATTTTTGACCATCCGTTTCGCATAGAGCAGGGATTTTGCAATTATTCTTCAGATTTGCGCAAGCCTCAGGAATTCGCCTATGGTTTATGCGTTATGCTGTTCAAAACTCTTATCAATAGCGAGCCGTATAACACGAGGAGGGAAATCCCGTATGAGGATTGTTCTGACCCAACAGACATATTAGCCGGCAAACCTATATTCCGCAATGATAAATGGAGCTCCGATTATAGCGGCGAGATGTGGGCAGCATGCCCCGAACAGCTGCGAAAGCTTTTCTTTAATGTTTTTGATTCATCTGGCTTTTTTTTCTATAAGAAAAAAGAACTGTTCATGGAAGATATAATACGCTTCTTCCCTCCAATAAATTGAAATTTAAATATTAATGCTATGAAAAAAGAATTTATTTTAGATGATCTTAATTGCGGCGCAAAAAAAGCGCCAGTATGTCTTTGTCTTGATGTTTCAAGCGAGATGAAGCTGATATGGGATGATGATCTCATAAATGCCGCTAAGAAAATTGACGATGCTCATAAAAATGCTCTCTCACGCAGCAATGGAAGAGTTAAGCTTAAAGAGCTTATAAATAACTTTTATGATGAGCTTCCTTCTTCAGTGCGTAAAAAATACGGAAAGACAAAACAGGACATGCTTCAGAAGATTGAAAGCATAGACACTGGAATAAACCAAAGCAGGAAAGTGCTTAAAATTTTCTTTGAGACTTTGCGAAAAAAACAGCAGAAAGACATATCTGTTGAAGTATGCGTGATAACTTTTTCAGGCGGGAAAGCCTCAGTGCTTCTGCCTTTTGCCGGAAGGGAAAAATGGGATGATGAAAAGTGGCTGCGCGAGGCTAGCTCAAAATTTGCCCAGATTTCCTATGGAAATGAGAAAAAAAGCATGTTTATAGGCCTTGAGAAAGCTGCTGAAATACTTAATGAGCGTTTTAAAAGCTATGAAAAAAACGTGCCTGCAGTAAGAGGAAGGCTGGTGCTTCTTACCCGTCCCACTAAATCCTCGGAAAGTCTTGGAGAAAAAATAAAAATAAAGCATGTGCTTGACAAAGATTTACTTAAATTCAAGATTATCCCTGTGCTGCTAGGCAAGAATGAGGAACAGGTGTCAGGTTCCATAGATGGGCTAAAGTTCCCTGCAGGGACAAAATTCTTCAATGCCTCTGTAGAGCCTGATGCCCTAGAGAAAATCTTTGAAGCAATAAGCGTGAGCGTAAGCTCAAATAGTCCCGAAATACAGCTTTAATTGTTTATTGGTCTAAAATATGAAATGGAATTTTTCTAAGTGCGCTAAAGCTGGCAGCAGGCATATTGAAGCAGGAATCCCTTGCCAGGATATGGTCTATGCTTTCAAGAGAGGAAATTTTCACGCCGCCGCTCTTTCAGATGGCGCAGGTTCAGCTAAATTTGCCCATATCGGAGCGAATGAAACAGTTCATTTCATCTGCAAATGGCTTGAACATAATTTTGACAGCCTTTTTCCGCATGATACAGCTGAAACTTTTTATGATCCTGAAGTTATAAAAAAAAATTTTGCCATTAAGATGAAAACAGATTTGCAGCAGTATTTACAGAAGACTGCTGCAGACAGAAATATTCCTTTAGAAGAAATGGCCTGCACATTGCTGTTTGTGGCTGTGAAAGATGACAATTACATAGCAGGCCATGTGGGCGACGGCTTTATTGCGGCGCTTACAGGCAATTCTCCTCTCCCGGAAGTAATATCATATCCGCATAATGGAATTTTTTCAAATATAACTTTTTTTGTGACGGAAGAAGACATGGATATTCAGCTGGAATTAAAAACTGGCAGCATTTCCGGCGAAAATATCAAAAGTTTTGCATTAATGTCAGACGGAACAGCCGATGGCGCATGGAATCCAGCAAAAAACTCTTTTTTTAGCAGTTTCCCTGAATTTATGGAATATGTAAGCAGCCATCCAAAACTTGCGGAACAGGAAATGCGCCGTCTGCTTGATAAGATTTCCGAAGTATCCACTAGCGATGATTGCAGCCTTCTGATAATGGCTTGCGCAGGAAAAGAAAATGAATAAACAAGAGATTATGCACAATCTTGGCCTTGAAGAGCCTTGCGGCATTGCAGAAATTCTTAAGGCCATTGCTGAAATGATTGGCCTTGAAACAGATGGCCCTGTTTCTGCAAAACAAATTTCATGCGAACTGAAAAAACAAATATCGGAATGCCTGGAACAGCTTGAAAACTCAGCTGATTATGAAAAAGAAACCATTGAAGAAGAAATAAAACTCTACGAAGGCATGCTTTCTTTTATTAAAAATAAGGATAAATCTCAAGATAACATTGAGCAAAATGAACCTGAAATTGAAATAAAAAATGAAAAAGATGAGAGCGTGAAACTTGACTTTTCTGTTCCTCCGGCAGAAGAAGCATATAAGGCAGAAACTCATGCAGACAATTCATCAAAAATACCTGCAAACACCAAGAAACAGGATTTGGTAAAAAATATTAAGCCAAACAACACATATTCCTCGCAGCATAAGCCGGCCCGCCCCGCAATGAAAAAAATTTCAGACGCAAGGAGAAAAGAGGTTCAGTCACTATTTGAAAAGGTTTGCGGTAAAGACGAAAATGAAGCAAAACAAGCTCTTTATAAATTGTCAAAAGCTCTTGAGCCGTCAGAATATGAAAAAATATGCGAAGAAATAGAAAAAAAGGCTAAAGACATGGGCATTCCAAAGGAAGCCTGGTATATAGCAGGAGAAATAAGAAGCAGCCGAAAAGAAGCAGCAAAAGCAAAAGAAAATTATGAGAAGGCTTTGTCCATGGATGGAACTGCACATTTTCGCAGCTGCTACAGGCTTGCGCATTTGTACAGTTTCGGAGAGACTGACAACGGAAAAGATCCAAATGACATACTTAAATTATATCTTGCTTCACAAAAAGGCCCTGAAATAATACCAGATTCATATCTGGAAGCAGCGTCATTATGTTTTGAGAGCAAGGATATAGATAACCTTGTAATGGCAAAAGAGCAGCTGGAGCTTTATCTCAAACACACACAAGGATTGGAGGAAGAGAAAACCAGAAGGATTGAGGCGGAGCGGAGGCTTGAGGAAATAAAGCTGCTGAACAAGGCTTCAAGGCCAGACGCTTCTCCCGAGGAAATTTACAAAGCAGCCATTTTTTATGCCAGCCTTGCAGAAAGAAAGGACATCCCTTTCATATTTCTCCGAAAGCAGGCTGAGTTTTTTGACAAAACTTTGGAATGGCTGGGCAAAGCAATAGAAAAGGCAAAAGGCAGGCAGAAGGAAGAATACCGCCGCTGCAGCCAGCTTTATGGCGAGGCAAAGACTCTGTTGGAAATAACTGGCAGGCAGCTTTCCCCTGAGGAAGAGTTCCGGCTGGGCAATATTTATTTTGGGCTTGGCTGCATTGAACAGGCTATTATTCACATGGAAAGGTCTGTTTCCGCTGGGTTTGGGCTGGAAGCAGATTCCCGCCTGAGATTTTTCCGCATATATGCTGTAGGCAAACCTGAAAATGCGCCCGCTAAGGCAGCAGAAGAACTGGCAGGTGAATACATAGCTATGAAAGACTATGATTCAGCTGAAAAGATCCTTTTGCGTCCCATTTTGCGGGAAAACATTTCAGCAAAAGAAATGCTGTTCAAAATTTATTATTCGCTTTCTCCAGATTTTGCAAAAGCGGAAAAGACTGGCTTAGAACTTGCGGAACAAGAAAGGAAAAAAAATACGGGTTTTACTTTTCGCGAATCTTTAATAAGGCTTTATTGCCTAAACGGCAAGCATGCTGAGGCTATTCCTCTTTGCAAGGAAATGATTTCCGCGGGCAGTGTTACGGCAATGTATGCTTATGCCTGTCTTTGTGAGCATAATGTTGCCGGTTCAGAGCCTGAAAAGGCAGCGGAATTATTTGAACAGGCGGCCAAACATGATCATCCTTCGGCAATATTCCATGTTTTCCGCATGAAACAGGCAAAAAAAGAAGTGCTGGCAGATGAAAGCCTTAAAGATGAAATGCTGAATTATCTCAATGACGCTGCCAGGGGAGGCTGTCTTGAAGCCTTATATCAGCGCGGCATTTATGAGCTGGAAGGGTATGAGCCTTTGAATATTAAGAAAAACGGCAAAAATTATGAAAAAGCCATGAAAGATCTTGAAGAGGCCGCAAGCAAAGGCTATGCCCCTGCCGCAGCAAGACTAATGAAGCTGGCGTTTGCAAAAAAAGAGCATATAAAAGCTTTTGAAATACTTAAGAATTACTGCTCTTTGCGCCAGAATCCGGAAGATCGCGAGCTTATTCCTGAAAATCTGAAAACATCTGACATTTCTGAAAAGACACAGGATAAGGATTTGGCCATGATGGTAGAAGCCCTAGGTTCCGGCCTTGGCAGAGACAGCAGGGAAGATCCGGTAGTTTCAGTAGCAGAGCTTTTGCTTTCCGGCGGAGAGGGAATAGATAAAAATATTTCTCTGGCCATTGAAATACTTACAGAATTTGCGGACCGGGGCAAAGAGAAACCGGCCTCACTCCTCGGAGAAATTTATTATCTTGGCATACCGGAAAAAAAGATTGAGCCTTGGGAAGCGGCTTTCCAGCGCAAGGCTTATTTTTCTAGTGAACACCCTGTTGAAAAAAATATTGAAAAAGCAGAAAAATATCTGCTGATGTCAGATGATTCCTGGACACTCTATTATCGGGCATGCATTTGCCGCAATAGGGAAGAATGGAAGCAGGCAAAGGAATTGTTTGAAAGATCAGGCGTGGCTCCGGCAAAATATTTCCTTGGCGAATGTTATCAAAATGGACAAGGAGTAGGAAAATCTCTGGTTACAGCAAAAGGACATTATAGAGACGCTTCAGAAGCAGGCTTTGCTCCGGCAACGCTTATAATGGCTGATTTCGAGAAAGAAGAAGAGGACTACGAAGAAGCCATGCAGCTTTATCTTAAAGCTTTATTGCAAGGAAGCGTTGAAGCCGCAAGCCGCTTATCACAGCTAATAATCCAAAAAAAATATTCAGCAAAAAACATATTGGATATTTTCTCCGATGGCCTGCTTTCAAAACTGAAAAACCTTCTATTGCCTGATAGCGGCAGTCCGTTTGCAAATGCTGTTTTTAATTATAATGAAAATAATGCAAATGACTGCGCATTATGGCTGTGCGCTGTTTCAATTGAAAATTCCGGCGCAAAGGACAAAGACATTCTCTTGAAAAAAATTAAACAGAAAATTAGAGATCCTTATTGGAAGGAAAAGAAGATTAGCAAAGGTTTATTTTAAATAATTAAAATTCTTTATATGACAGAAGAAGAAAACAGAAATGGAAAGATGGCGGAAGAGGTTCAAGAAGCCCTTGCAAGATGGCGATTTGACGCTTACGGTTATGATTTGGATTCCATACTGAATGCTTACGAAAAGGACAGAAAAGGGCTTGGGGAAGAATTGGTACAAGCTTCGGATGCTGGAGATATTGACAAAAGAGATGAAATAGCCTCTTGTATAGAAGAGCTTGTTGCGGACATAAAAATAATACGCCTTGGCTGGATTGAATATTTAAAAAGTATTTCTTCGCATGAGGCTGCTATGGCTCTTGCTGCCATATATGAGAGAGGATATAAATTTGAAAACATTGTAATTAATCCTAACCCGGAAAAAGCAAATGAGCTGCGCTTAAAGATAAAATCAACAGGACAGGCTTCTTTAAAGAAGAAAACAGCTTTTCAGGAAGCGCTTAAGAATTCTTCTCTTCCAGGGCTTGCCGGAGCAGAGGCAGAATATCATCTTTATCAGATGTACAGAAAAGGAGAGGGCTGCCAAAAGAATACTGAAAAAGCTTTAACATCTCTTATTGATGCCGCAAAAGCAGGCCTGCCAGAGGCAAACTTTGAGCTTGCGGAAAAACTGGAAAAAGGAGATAAGGAAATGCTTATAAGCCGCAATGAGGAAAAAGCCTATGAGCATTATGCAAAAGCCTCAATGTGTTTTTTTGAAAAAACAGATCTGGAATCTGAAGAAGGCAAGATGCTTGCATTAAGAGGAAATCCCGTGGCACAATATATATGTGCCAGAAAAATGCTTGCGCCGCAAAATATTGAATTGTCTGCGCTCATTGCGGAAATAGCAGCAGATGGCTGCGGAGGGGAAAATCGCAGATATTATAAGGCAAAAAGGGAAAAATACCTGTATAATTTTTTTCAGTCTTTTAAAAAATCTGTTGCTGAAACATCGGAAGCTGCTATAAATATGAATTCAGAAGAAAAGATGGAGATGCTGCAAATATTTAAAGAAATTCATGCCGATTTCTCCCAAAATATTGCCCCATATAAAGATTCCTTTACTTCTCAAGAAAAAAAAGTTGCAGCTTTCCTGGAAAAACTGGCCAGACAGGTTATTTCCGAAATGCAGATCAGTCAGCATTAAGCTAAGCAAATCAAAAAAATATGAAATCATACAATGTGTTAACTGGAAGGCAGAGAAAACTTATCCTTTTTTTTATATTTTTATTCGCCGTGCTTGTTTCTGCAATAATCATAAGATACAACTCTTTCAAACACCAGCAGCGGCTTTCCCAAACAAAAGAAGAACTTCATATATGCCTTTCCTGGAAGAAGAATCTCCAAAATATAAAAGGGAACTGTCTTGCTTCCGCTGAAAAGTACGGATATGGGGAAAAGGCATCTTTTTATGGCAGCAGCAAGCCTCTTTTTCCCGCATATAAGATGAGCATTGAAAATTGTATTTCTGATTTCTATGTCCTGAGAAAAAAATACTCTGACCGCACCAATAATAGCAGCGCAAGAACTGTTTATCTCGCCGCGGAAATGCTGGAAAAAGGAGATATAACTTCATACATCATTGATGATTACCTGGAAACTCCTGAAGCAGAGCCAAACGCAGATTCGTTAACGGCAACTGTTTCATCAGACACGGCAGGTTCAATAATTCCTGGCGATTCGGCAATTCCCGAAGATTCAGCAGAGAAAATTAAGCCGGATGAGATTGCCTCTGTTTCTCCAATTAACAATGACAGCGAAAATGAGGCAGGAGCCGCAGCAGGGCTAAAAGCAAATAAAGCACTAACTGAAACTGATGAAAAACCGATTTCTACTCCTGTCATATCAGAAAATGGCATAAATCAGCTGGGACAGCTTGCCAAAACAGAGCTTACCGACCCTTCTGCGCAAAAGAAAAACAATGCAAATAAAATAAAAGCAAGCAAGGAAAGCGAAAAAATAAGAGTGCTTTTATTTATTAAAGATATAGGCAAGGATAATGCCATTCTTAAAGAACTGTATGACTGCAAAGCCTTTAATGAAAATATGGAACCGGATATTTCAGATGAAAGCAAAAAAGAATACAGTAAGGAACAAAAGAGATGAGAATCTTTGAAAAAATAAAAAAATCTTTTGCGGAGATTCGTGAAAAATATAGCCAGGCAAGAATATCAGGACAGCGTCTGTTTATCGTGGAAAGCCTTCTGGCGGCAGCCCTGCTAATTGCCTTGCTGCGACTGGCGCACATGCAGGTTTTTCCTCATTCCGCATATAATCGTTTTTATTTAGACAATTTTGAATCAGAGCCGTTTTATGCGCAAAACAAAGGCACAATATCAGACAGAAACGGATTGCTGCTTGTAGCAGATGATTTTCGGGCAGACATAAAAATAAGCACATCTGCCTTGGAAATGTCAGAAGAAAGAGGCTTTAAAGCCGGTGCTGGAGTATATGCGCTTTCTTATTCTCAGCGCAAAAAATGTGCGCGCATTGATAAAAAGCACGGAGAAAAAAATTTTGAGCCGGCCGGATTTTCTTTCAAAGGCGGCTTTTCCTCTCAGCAGAATTATAAGCCGGACTGCAATATCCTTGAGCAGGAAAATGCTGACAATAGAATGATTTTTATCAACTCATTCATGGAAGAGCATCCCTCTGTTTTCTCAGAAAAAAGGCATAAGCCGGCTTCTGACGGAAGCTATTATAAAAATCTGGACATAAGCGAATTTGAGCAGCTTCAGCAGGAGCTGGGGAAAATAAGGGAAATACGCGACCTTATAAACGGCTTTAAGTTTGATTTTCCTACAGGCACATTGCAGAATATCTGCCGCCGCGCGAAAATGTCTGACATTAAAAATATTTCCGTTGGAAGCATAAAAATACCGGATTCCGAAAAAGCCGCTTTAACAAATGATGAGCTGCGCGAATACGAATCTTCAAATAATATGCCTTTGGACGAATATTGCATACAGAATAAAAACAGTTTTAATGAAAACATACGCATAGGCCTTATTTTAAGCGAAGTCTATGAGAAAAACCGTTTTTCTCCGCAGATTCTGCAAAAACTAGAGTCCGAGCTTTCTGAGGAAGAAAAAAAATCTCTTTCTGACTTAGACAAAAAAATACTGGAGGAAAGAAAGGAACACAAATATTATTGCAGCAATGGCTATGAAAGCCTGCTCTGCCGCCGTCTGTATGAATACAATCTGGACAGAATTTCAGAATTTATATATGAAAATAAAGCGCATTTTGCAAATGTCGGGGAAATTTCTAAAAAACTTCAGGCTTCAAAAAAGATCTTCCCGCAGAGCAAAGAAAAAATACCAACTGACATAAACGAACAGCTGCGCGGCAAGCTTTCTTCCATAAGCTGGGGAGTAAGCGATTTCATCGGTTATGTTATTTCCGTTCTTAAATTGCAGGAAGATTATCAGAGAAAAATCTATTTCAAAAAAGAAAATGGAAAGAACTATTTAGTAATTAATAAGAAAAAGGCGAGAATCCCCGGCTATTCTGATAAGGCCAGGAAACTTTCAGGAACAGCGCTGGCGAAGGCGAAAGATAATATTTACCGCAATTTTGCATTTGAGATAAATCAGCTATGGACAGGCGCCGGACAGAAAGCCTTGCTTAACATTGCCGAGCAGGACTATGTGGCGCTTGCTTCGCTAAAGCCGGAAATATTCCATAAAATATTGCCGGAAGTCCGATATCTCGGCGGAACATATTTTCTTGACGGCCTGGAATTTGAAAAAAATGAACATGCACGTTCCGTGCTTCCCGGCTCTTCTTTTTATTCAGAACCAATGCCTTCGCAGGCAGAAACTAATCCCGAAGATCTTATTCTTGCGCAGCTGCTTGGCTTAGGCGAAAATGCAGGAGCCGGGATAGAGAAAAAATATGCTGATGCTCTTGCCTCTAGAGATAGAAGCGGCATTGAGAATATTCAGCTTACCATAGATTTGCGTCTGCAAAATCTTGCTGAAATAATGCTTCGCCGCAGAGGAGATGAAATAGGCGCGGAGCGAGGCTTTGCCATTGTGCAGAAAACAGATACAGGCGAAATTATAGCCGCTGCCTCTTATAATCCAGAATGGAAGCCTGGTTTTTCCGTGGAAATGCTGAATTTCATCTATCAGCCGGGCTCAACTTTCAAGCCTTTCACTGTTGCTTTCGCATTGGAAAGCGGCCTTGTAAAGCCTAATGCAAGTTATGATCTGAAATCCGTTTATGCGAGAGCTAAAAAATCCAGCGACAGGAAGGCCGCCAAGGCTTGGAATAAAATAAGCGATGACCATGCCCTTCAAGACGGGCAGTATACTCTTAAAGATATTATAGCCGCTTCCTCAAATATAGGCACATCGTATATTGCATGGCAGTTATGGGACAAGCCCGTGTCTATAAACAAAGGGGAATGGAAAAAAGGCCAGGATTACATGAAATATATGCGTTCAGCTTTCGGCCTAGGCACAAAGACTGGGCTGGGAGAGGAGCTTGGCTCTAAAGAAAGCCCTGGAAATCTTGTGCCATGGGGCAGCAAGCCCAATGATCCGGCGAATCTTACAGACTATCTGAAAGATGCCTATGGGCAAGGGCCGATAGACCTCACTCCCATACAGCTTATTACAGCATATTCAGCGCTTTTAAACGGAGGAATGCTTTATAAGCCGCAGCTGATACGCTCCATAAAATACAGAAGCGGAAAAACAGATGAAATGCAGCCCGTGATAAGAACCGCAGGGCTGCTTTCGCCGGAAACACTCTCCCTTGTTAAAGATTATCTGAAAGCAGTGTTCGAAATAAGAAAATCTCCCGGTCTCAAGCAGCCTTTGCGAGGGACAGGCGCAGGATATGCAATAAAAGGCTTTGAATGGGGCGGAAAGACAGGCACGGCTGACAAGCTGATAAACGGCCAAAAGATGCTTGCCGCATGTCCTCCTTCTTCAAAGGAAAAATCCTGCAATCCTAACCGCGCATCTTTTGTCGGATTTCTGCCTTATGAGAATCCCGAATATGTCATTCTTGTAATGTTTGATGAAAGCGAAAAAGCGGCAAAAGAAAAAGGACTGCATCCTTCCGGAGCGGCGGCGGCCGGGCCTGTTCTCAAAAGGCTTGCTGAAGAAATAATAAGCATTGAAGGGTATTCCGTTGCAGGCACCGGCGGGCCGGAAAAATCAGGCGCTGAAAAAGCCTCTGGCAGCGAAAATTCATCAGCTCTTGGCTCAGCAAAAAAAGCGGGAGAAAAATAAAATGATAGAAAATTCCATTATACAGAAGCCGACCTTTACGCCAGCTACAAGGGTATTGATTACAATTGTGGCCGGATATGTAATGTTCGGAATCAGTTCAGTTTTTTCAGCCAGCCTTTTCACCCATTCTTATGAGCTGCTTTGGAAACAGGCAGAGCCCCTTTTGCTGGGGATAGTGATTTTTGGCCTTTTTCCCTTTTTTAACATAGCGAGGATGCGTTCCCCGTCATGGATTTATTCTTTTGCGGCAATTACTCTGCTGCTTCAGCTGCTTCCGCCTGTCTTCGGGCAAACCGTAAACGGAGCAAGCCGCTGGGTTTTCGGTTTCCAAGCTAGCGACATTCTCAGCGTTTTCCTGATTTTCTACGCTTCATTCTTATGCTATGGGGAAAATGACGGAGATACTTTCAGGAGAGATCAATGTGAAACTTTTTTTGGCGGAATAAAATATATTGTCATGCCCATTGCCCTGATTCTTCTTGCTGTGGGAGTGTTGCAGAAAAATTTCAGCACGGCTGTTCTGCAATGCGCAATATTCTGTCTAATGCTATTCCTTGGCAAGATAAGCCTGAATAAAAAACTGATGGGCATTCTTCTTGCAGGTGCTTTGCTATGCGGAGGACTTCTGCTTTACAAAGAACAGTATCGCCTTAACCGCCTGGAGAACTGGCTGGCGCATGATTTAGACATTACGCTTTCTCCCATGCTTGATGAAGGAAAAAACATGCCAGAAGGAAGAAAAGCATCTGCTTTCAGATTTTGGGACAGCGATTTGAGAAATTATATAAATGAGGACGGACAGCAGGCTTTTTACTCCAAAATTTCAGTAATTTCAGGAGGAATAACAGGCCGCGGCCCTGCTGGCGGCAGGGTGAATAATAATCGCCGCCTTGCAATTTCAGAATCAGATTATATTTTCTCTGTTCTTTGTGCCGAATATGGTTTTGTGATGATTGCATTTTTCCTTTGCTTTACGGCTTATGTCTTCCATAGAGGCTTTTTCTTAAGAGCATCAGACAGGGATGTGGTTTTAGGCATGCCTCTTGATAACAATTTGGAAGAGGACAGTTATCTGCATCATTTGGCTGAAAGCGTTATACTGCTTCTTTCCGCGCAGTCGCTTTTTCATATATGGGTGAATCTTTCCCTATTCCCCGTTACAGGAATACCGTTGCCGCTCATCTCAAACGGAGGATCTTCAAAGGTTGTCACTCTGGCCATGCTCGGCATCCTGCTGAATATAACCTGCGATAGGGAACATGAGCCTATATCCAATGATGTTGCCATAAAAAAAATAATTAAATGGATACTTATTCTCGCAGGAGTTTATATTTTTGCAGCCTTCTCCTGGCGATTCATATCTGATTTCATTGTCAAATGAACATTTATAAAACTCTGTCTGCTTAGGACATTTTTTCTTCTTTTCCCTTGGCGCAACAGGGCTGGCATTATGGATGGACTAGAAAAAAACAGAAAATTGCGTGTTTATGTTACAGATTTCACGCATGGCAATGTGCAGAAGCAGATGATTGTATTTGCTGCTCCTCTGTTTTTTTCAAACCTGCTGCAGGTGGTTTATAATATAGCCGATATGGTCATTGTCGGCAATTTCACTGGCAAGGCTGGCCTTTCAGCAGTAGCAGTAGGCGGGGACATAACACATTTTCTTACATTTCTGGCAATAGGCTTTTCTTATGCCGGACAGGTTATCATTTCTCAATACCTGGGCGCAGGCCATAAGGAAAAGCTGAACCGTTTCATAAGCACGCTTTTCGCATTCTTATTGGGCAGTTCTGCCCTGCTAAGCCTGGCATGTTATTTTTTTAGAACAGAACTTTTAGAACTTATGAACACTCCGCCTGAGAGCTTTGCTGAAGCGCTCAGATATACAGCCTGTTCCATACCTGGGCTTGTTTTTGTTTATGGCTATAATACCGCCAGCGCCGTAATGCGCGGCATGGGGGATTCTAAGCATCCTTTTATTTTTATAAGCATGGCTGCGGTTCTGAATGTGCTGCTTGACCTGCTTTTTGTTGTGAAGCTTAAGGCCGGAGCAATGGGTGCGGCGCTCGCCACAGTCATAAGCCAGGGGCTTAGTTTTATCACCAGCTTCATGTTCTTAATGCGCCGCAAAGAATATTATGGCCTTACATTGCGCATTTCTGATTTTTTTCATATAAGCCGGGAAATGCTCATGCCTTTGCTGAAACTGGGTTTTCCGATGGCGATAAGAAGCGCCTCCGTGCAGTTTTCCAAGCTTTTCATGAACTCCTGGGTAAATTCTTATGGCGTAGCCGTTTCCGCAGTGGGAGGGATAGCTAATAAACTGAATGCTGTCGGAATACTTTTCGCAAATGCTGTTACCACTTCCGGCTCTTCTATGGTAGGTCAAAACATAGGAGCACGGAAATATGAGCGAGTGCCGCAGATAATGCTTACAGCGGCCAAGATAACGCTTCTCATTGCGACACTGCTTTCCGCATTGCTTCTGGCTTTTCCTGATCAGATTTTTGGCTGTTTCACAAAAGATCCTTCCGTTATGAAAGTAGCAATGGAATATCTTCCTGCGGCAATATTCTTTTTTTACGGTTCTGCTTCAAGAGCACCCATGAACGCTCTGATAAACGGCAGCGGAAATTACCATGTTAATTTTCTAAATGCACTGCTTGATGCCATAGTTATGCGCATAGGCTTTTCACTGCTGCTTGGCCTAGTGTTTAAGATGCGATATTTCGGATTCTGGCTTGGCGATGCCATTGCCGGTTTTACGCCGCTTGCGATAGGTCTTGTCTTTTATTTTAGCGGCAAATGGAAAACAAACAAATACATTATAAAAGGCTGAAACGGAACACATAAAAACTTGCAAACATACTTTGTAATCTGCTATTCTGTTTCTATAAAGTGAAAAACGCCGGTTTTCCGGCGGTACAAAGGAGATATAAAACTACAATGAAAAAGATTCTTTTTGCTGTTCTGCTTCTCTGCCCGTCATTCGCTGCCGCACAGAACGGTCC
>JAILAB010000013.1 GCA_024681855.1 Elusimicrobiales bacterium | reverse complement strand
GAAGCTGTAAAATCAGGCAAAGTAAGTGAAGTTTATTTTGCTATGCCTGGCCATAACTCAGCTGCTACAAGACATTTTGGAATTAGGGAAAGCCAAGATATATCTGGAGAAGCCGGAAGGCTTGCTTTTATGCTTCGTTTATGTAATAGGCATAAAATTAAAACCAATATGCTTTGTAATGCTCCGTATTTGTCTGGTTTTTACACTTGCGGAAACTCTGACATGGAGTATAATCCGTATAATTTTCCAGAAAAAATAGTATCATGCGCTAATATCATTAAGCCGGATGCCATAACCATATCTGATCCTCTTTTTATTTCATTCTTTCGGAAAAGGCTGCCAGGGGTAAATATTCATGCTTCTGTTATAATGAACATAGATTCCGCAGAAAAAGCCAGACAGGCTTTTATGGCCGGGGTTAAGGTTATTACTCCGGCAGCAGAAGTTAACCGCAATTTGAATGTTTTGGAAGCTATTGCGGAAACACGTCGCAGTTTTGAAGGCACATCTGTAAAGCTGATGTCTAATTATTATTGCGGTTATGATTGCCTGTATCGCGCGTCTCATTATGCAAGCAGGCAAAACGGTTGTTTACCAAAAGGCAAAGATTGTTTTTTTATTCAGAAATATTCTTATGAAATATTAAAGCGTCCTTTTATTAGGCCTGAAGATATTTCTTTTTATGCTGAAAGAGGGCTTGCTGATATTTTTAAGATAATAGCCCGTTATCAGCCGAGCAGCCAGCTTAAGAAAATATATGCAGCTTACTTTTCAGGGGAATATAATGGCAATCTTTATGATCTCATTGGCGGAGGACATGGAAATTATGGACACTCTTCTGTTTTCTTTTTGAACAATGCTGTAATTCCGTCAGAATTTGTCATAAAGACATCTTCTTGTTCAAAAAATTGTGAAAATTGCGGATGGTGCGGAAAAATATATAAAAAAGCTGTTTCAAAATCATCAGCATAACTTCCATTTATTTTTAAGTTCATTGCCTCCTTCCAATGTATTTTAAGGGTATGTTTCATTTCATTGCCGTATAGTATTTTTGAGAATATTAATGTCTTTAAGTTTCTATGCTTGTCAGTAAATATAAAAAGAAAAACTTCAACAATGAACAAAAGTTAATTTCTTATGCTTGATTTATATTTTCTGCTATAAAATAATGCCTTAAATCTGCCTTAAACCGATGACAGAAAAAAGCGCCGCATGGAATTTTATCATTACTTTATTATTAATAATTTGCACAATCAGGCTTAATGTGTCATAATAATATTTTAAGGTAAATTTTTTAATATGAAGAAATGTGATAAATGCAATTTTGAAAATCCGGCTGGAGCGCGTTTTTGTTCATCATGCGGAGCCAGGCTGCCGGATGAGAAAAAAACATTTGCAGCTAAGGCCGGCTTTGAGGATAATCCTCTTCTTGCGGAATTTGTAAAACTCCTTAAAAACCCAGCTACCAGAAAAGCAGCCGCAGAATCACTTGGAAATATGGGGCAGAAGGCTGCTGCTGCTGTGCCGGAATTAAAAGTTTACCTTGATGATGATGATGCAGGAGTGCGTATTAAGGCAGCAGCAGCCATAAAAAAAATCACAGGGGATGAGATACGGCCTGTTTCAAACCTTAATGATACTTCTGTTCTGTCTGGAGGCCGTACTGTTCCAATTAACACAAGCGATTCTTTCAGACAATCATTTAATCCTTTGGTGAATATTAATAAAAAGCCGGAAGAAGCCTTGCCTGAACTGTTGCGGCTTTTGAAATCCGCTGATCCTGCAGCCAGAAGAGCTGCGGCAAATGCAATAGGCAAGCTTGGAACCTCAGCTAAATCTGCCGTTCCTGAGCTTGTAGTTCTGCTGAAAGATATGGATGCTGATACTCGCCGTTATGCCGCCGTAGCTTTAGGCAATATCGGCGTTTCTGCAAGATCTGCCGTTTCTGATCTTCAGCTATTGCTAAAGGATGAAAATCCTTTAATTCCGAGCGCTGCTGCATATTCATTAGGCAAAATAGGGGCAGATTCGGTTTCAGCAGTGCCTGGAATAATAGAATTGCTGGAATCGCCAGACACTAATACAAGAAATCATGCTGCCATTGCATTGGGCAATATTGGCCCTGCGGCAAAGGATTCTGTTGATAATCTTATACTTCTTTTATCCGATCCTCAAACAGTCATACGCCGCAGCGCTGCCATATCATTAGGCAAAATCGGTCCGGATGCAAAAACTTCAATCCCTGCGCTTATAATTCTTCTCAAAGATGAAGAACGCTGGATAAGAGAAGCTGCTGCATATTCATTAGGTAAAATTGGCCCAGATGCAAAAATAGCCGTGCCAGGCCTTACTCTTCTTTTGAAAGATAAGGATAAGAATACAAGGGAAGCTGCTGCATACGCATTGGGAAAGATCGGCGCTGAAGCGAAATATGCTGTGCCCTCCCTTATAACGCTTTCCAAGGATTCAGACCCTGTCACTCGCCGCAATGCCGCTTATGCATTAGGCAAAATAGGGCCGGAAGCGGCTGTAGCCGTTCCGGAACTTGACAGGCTTCTGAAAGATGATAATTTATGGACCCGCAGGGCCGCCGCATATGCTCTTATGAACATTGGCCCCGCTTCAGAATCTGCTTCGTCATCACTTACGGAGCTTCTGAAAGATCCGGATGAGCTTACCAGAAAATATGCTTCTGAAGCTCTTGTCAAGATTGCTACTGCGCCTAAGGATACCATTTCTAACCTCGTTAAACTGTTGCATGATAAGAATCCTGACACTAGAAAAGCTGCATCTGATGCCCTAACTAAGATAGGCATGGCGCCTAAAAGCTCTATTGCGGAACTGAAAGAAGTGCTGAAAGATGATGATAGAATGGCCAGAGAGACTGCTGCTGAAATCCTTGGCAAAATTGGCCCTGACGCAAGAAGCGCAATTCCTCTTCTGGAAAATCTTCTGCAAGATGAATCTACGAAAATTCCTGCCGCAATCGCTTTAGCCCAGATAGGCACTGGCAATGCCAAGCCTGTTGCCAGAATTCCTATGCTTCCAAAAGGAAGGGAGGGGAATAGCAAAACTCTTTCCGAGCTTCTGGAAAAGAATAAGCTCGCTTTTCGCAAAGATATTGCTGCGCTGGCAGATCTCATACGGGAAAAAAAGCCTGAAGATGCACTTATTTCAGAAAATTCTGTATCTGAGCTTATAAAAATGCTGGAAAGCGGCAATAGCGATATGGTATGCGATGCTGCGGAAAAGCTAGGCTCAATGGGGGCAGCGGCTTCGCTTGCAGTGCCTGCTCTGATAAAGGCCCTTGCGGATCCAAGCATTTCAGCAAGCCGCGCGGCATCTGCGGCTCTTACCCGAATAGGCAAGCCAACCGAAAATGTCATTCCGGATTTAATGGAACTGCTTGACAGTTCTGAAAAAGCTGTGCGGCAGGAAGCTATTTTTACGCTTGGGACATTTGGCATAAAGGCAAAAGACGCTGTGCCGCAGCTTATTAAGCTTTTGCGCAGCAGTGATATAGAAACAAGAAAATATTCCGTTCAGGCTTTAGGCAGCATAGGCCCTAACAATGCTGCAGATGTGGTTGAGATTTCTGCGCTGCTAAAGGATTCTAACCGCTATACCAGAAAGGCAGCGGCTGAAGCGTTAGGCCATATAGGCCCTGAGGCTACTGGCGCTGTGCGTGAGCTTATCAAGCTGCTTAGCGATCCGAATAAATATACCAGAAAAGCTGCTTCATCCGCCCTTATAAGCATAGGCATGAGGGAAGATGATCTTCCTTATCTGGAAGAATTGCTTAAAGATAAGGATAAAACAGTCTGCAAAACAGCTTTAGAAACATTGGCTAATATGAAAAAAGTGTTTTTTAAAGCCCTTCCTGCCGTCAAAGGTCTTCTAGGCGATAGCGATTCATCAGTGCGCAAGCTGGCAGCGGAGATAATAGGTAGCATGGGCATGCCTGCATTATTTGACTTGCTTTCATATATGCGCCAGGCTGAAGGAAATGCGAAAAAAGCTGCTGTTGAGGCCATAGGCTGCATAGGCCCGGCGGCAAAAACTGCAACGCAAGATTTGCTTTTATTGCTTTCAGAGTCTGAAATAGGTTTGCGTCATTATGCCGGAGAAGCTCTCCTAAAAATTGTGCCAGATTCTCCTGAGATTTTTATAAATTTAATTAAAGGAGAGGATAAAAACTCTAGAAAATCAGCCATAGAGATTCTTGGCCGCATGGGGCCTGTTGCTTTTGATTCGCTGGCAAGGCTTCTTCAGGAAGATAATAGAGTGTGGCGCAAGTCTGCTTCGCAAGCCTTTATATTAGCTGGCTCTTCCGCTGCTTCTAAGCTGATAAAACTTCTTAAGTCAAAAAATGCTTCTGTGCGCAAGTCTGCGGCAGACATACTGGCTGAAATAGGAACTGCCGGCGAGGATTTGGAATAATTTTTTTATGAGCATTGGCTGCATTGTCTTTGCTTTTTTATAGGGATCTTTAGAGCAGAGCGCAAGATTGATGTCATTATGAAAAAGCTCTTAATAGCAACTTTTAATCCGAATAAGGCAAGAGAATATCAGGAGATGCTGTCTGGAATTCATCTGGAATGTATGTGCCTTAAAGATTTTCCAAATGCTGTTTCTCCATTGGAAAACGGAAAAAGTTTAGAGGAAAATGCCTTGATCAAAGCTCGCTATGCTGCGTCATTTACTGGATTATGGTCTCTTGGAGATGATACGGGGCTTGAGGTTTTTTCGCTTGGAGGCGCTCCAGGCATTTATTCGGCCAGATATGCTGGCCCTGAATGTAATCCGCAAAAAAATAACCGCTTGCTGCTTGAAAATTTAAAAGGCAAAACGGGAAATGAGCGTAAGGCAAGATTTGTATGCTCTTTAGCTTTAGTTTCTCCGGTTGGAAAAGAAAAAACAATATCCGGAATAACAGATGGAATGATTTTAGAGCATCCGGCGGGAAGCGGAGGATTTGGTTATGACAGCCTTTTCTTGCCGGATGGCTTTTCCGTTTCTTATGCTGAAATGTCTGCGGAAACAAAAAACTCATTAAGCCATAGATTTAAGGCTCTTAAGCTTCTTATTCCTGATTTGAAAAAAATATTTAGTTAATCTATTCTGTATTTTTATATAATAAAGTTAAGTTACAAAAACTTTAATGCTGGCATGATATGAAGGTTCAGCTTTTTTTAAAATTATTTTTATCCTCCCTTTTTATAGCGGCGGTAACATCAATATATGTTTTCGCATGGCTAGCTAATGTTGAGTCCCCAATGCCTTTCGCAGGATTGGTTTCTTCTTATATATTAGCGCTGATATCTATTTGTTTTGTTGTTTCGTGGTGGCTTGAAAGAGGATTTTTCAAGATTCTTCTTGAATATGACAATTCCCTTCATATGCTTACGCATGATTTGCGCAATCCTGTTTCAGCTATTATAGGTTTTTTGGATTATCTTTTAAAAGGAGTTCCCGGACCGATAAACCCCATGCAAAAGAAAATGCTTATTTCCATGCATAGGGCTTCAATGCGTTTGCTTGGCATGATTAATAATATTTTAGATGTGGCTAAAGTTGAGGCTGGACAGATGAAGCTTGAGCTTGTGCCAGTATCGCTTAATGAATTGGCTCATTCTGTGGTAAACCTTATGGAAGGCATGGGGGAAAATAAGCATATAGAGTTTTTCATTGAAGGAAGCGAAGGTAAAATCAATGGAGATAAGGTTCTTTTAGAACGCACAATAGTAAATCTGATCAGCAATGCCATAAAATTTTGTCATGAAGACGGTCATATAAAAATAAACATTAAAGAAGACGAAAACAGTGCCTATCTTTCAATATCGGATGATGGTGAGGGAATACCTTCGGACAAAATTCCATACATTTTTGAAAAATATAAACAGGCCGGCAAAAAAAGCACTGGCACTGGTTTAGGGCTGAATCTGTGCCGTTATGTTGCTGAGCTTCATAAAGGTAAGATTTCCGTGAAATCCGTCGAAGGGAAAGGAACTGTATTCACAGTGCGCATTCCTAAGAATCTTGAAATGCGTTCAGGCCGTATTTCTGTTCATAAGTGATTTACTCCTTCTGCTTTATTTTTTTCCATCTTATAATATCTTTTCTCTTTGTCTCAGGAGCTGAAGCTGCTGTTTCTGCTTCAAATGGAACCGTATGGGACAGAATGATGGAAGAACAGGCCAGCCAGAACATTTTTTATGGATATAAGCTCTTAATGGCTGGCAGGCATTCAGAAGCTGCTTCTGAGTTCCTGATGTCAATACAGAAAAATCCTAAAAATCCATACGCACATATAGGCTATGGCTCTGCCTTATATTGGCTTGGCAAAATTGACAATGCAAAAGATGAGTTTAATGCAGCTTTGGCCTTAGACCCTAAAAATGCATCGGCATATCAGCTGCGGGGCATAGTTAAGGCAAAGGCAGGGCTTTATGATCAATCGCTTGAAGATCATCTGCTTGCACTAAAATATGCCCCGGAACGTCCTGACATAAGAATGAACATAGGCTCCATATATGCCAAAAATGGCGATATGGCTAGAGCGCTGGATAATTACAGGCGGGCTGTGAATTTGGAGAAAAATAATCCTCTGTTTCGCTTTCAGCTTGCTAAATGTTATGTCTATTTGGGCAGATACGATGAAGCGGAAAAAGAATTGCGTAAAGCCATTATGCTTTACCCGTATTATGAAGATGCTATTTTTGAGCTTGCAGCGCTATACGAGCAGCTGGATGATCTTGAAGAAGCTGCAAGGCTCTTTAAGCGGGCTATAAAGATTAAGCCAAGAGATTCCGTGGCAAGGTTCAGACTTGCCAGGATTTTATATGATCTTGGCAGAAAAAAAGAGATCCCGGCTATTGCCCGTCCCGGTTTTCTCATTGCTCCAGCTAATGACAAGGGCGGGATAAGTATGGGTTTGTCTTATTCAGCTTCAGACCGGAATTTGCGTTCAGAAGAAGCAAACAATTCTTCAAATGCCGTTGGACATACTGATTATGAAGGTAAGAACAGCATAGCGGATGTTCAGCAAGCAGAAACTGTTTCAAGAATAGAAGAAAACCTATTGCGGGTACCTGAAAGCCATAATATCAAAATGCAGTTTGAGATTCTTGAGCTTCCTCGCATGAAGATGTTAGCTTCTTCCAATGCAGAAATGTCATCAGAACATTCAAAAAAAGGAAAAATGGCTGCAGCAATGTCTAAGCATGGCATGAAATATGAAAAAAAAGAATATATTCTTGAGCCTTCAAGCCAGGAAATGCGTATTGAAAGAATAAAAGAAATTGTAAGGGAAACTGAAAGCATGCTGAGAAAGGCTGATAAAAATTCTGACATTAAAGTTAATTTTAGCATGGAAACGTCAGCTTCTGACTCAAACGGAAGCCAGGCAGAAAAAAACAGGAATGCGCATTATGTGCCTAGAGATGTCGGAAATGACATGGGATTGTGGATATATGGCGAGAGCTGGCTGGAAGGCGTTGCTGAAACTTTAAACTATTTGGAAGAAAGGCAGAATTCAGATCCCATGTTCCGTCTGATAAGAGGCCTGGGCTATCTTATTATGGGGGAAACATCTTCTGCCATAGATGATTTTTCTTTGTCTGGGGCAGATTTTGCATTAGGGCGTTCCGCAGCTTATACGGCAGCAGGCGATTCAAAGTCTGCAATTCAAGCATGCGATGAGGCTTTGAAAGCCCGACCGGGGGATAAAATTGCGCTTAAAAACTTAGAATGGCTTAAACCTCCGTCAAAGGATAGCAATAATAAGAATTCCAAAGAAAAAAATAAGTAAAATTTATTGAGCATTAATTATGAAATACTGCAGAAACATAAGAATTGATGAGATAAAGCAAATACATTTTATCGGCATAGGCGGCATAGGCATGAGCGGCATAGCGGCGCTTATGATAGGACTGGGCTATAAAGTGTCAGGGTCTGATTTAAATGAAAGCGAAATTACGGTTGCCTTGAGAAAAATGGGAGCTGAAGTATTTATAGGCCATAGAAAGGCTCTTCCAGCTGAAACCGAGGCTACTGTTGTAAGTTCTGCAATAAAAGATTCCAATCCTGAAATATTAGCAGCGGAAGCTGCTGGCATTCCCATAATACATAGGTCTTTTATGCTTGCCTTGCTTTCGGAACTTAAAAAAAATATAACTATTGCCGGAACGCATGGAAAAACAACCACTTCAAGCCTTATGGCTGCTGCATTTGAATCCGCAGGAGCAGACGCCACCGCAGTAATAGGCGGCATACTGAAAAATGCCGGTTCAAATATAAGGCTTGGCGGCGGAGAATATTTAATAGCGGAGGCTGATGAATCAGACGGTTCCTTTCTGAATTTTCATCCGCTTGTTACATGCATTACAAATATTGACGCAGACCATCTTGACCATTATGGCACTCTTGAAGAAATACAGATGGCTTTCATACGCCATATTTCATCTGTTCCGTTTTTCGGCATGGCCATAGTATGTTCTGACGATGCAGGCATAAGGACTATATTGCCTTATGTTAAAGCACCGGTTATGACTTGCGGCATAAACAGCGGGGCAGACTGGCAGGCAAAAAATATTTCCTATGCGGACGGAATATCTTCTTATGAAGCATGGTTTAAGGGCAAACTGAAAGGGCAGGTTCGTCTTAGGCAGGTTGGCGAACATAATGTCAGGAATTCTCTGCTGGTCCTTGCCGCAGGCTCTTATCTTGGATTTAATTTTAATGATCTTGTGAAAGGCTTAGCGCAGTTTAATGGCGTGAAGCGCCGCCTTGACAGGAAAGGCAGCGCTGGAGGAATAGAGTTTATTGATGACTATGGTCATCATCCTACGGAAATAAAGGCTACGCTCGCAGCTTTGCGCATAATGTTTCCAAACCGCAGGATTGTAGTTCTTTTTCAGCCTCACAGATATACGCGCACTAGAGATTTGTTTAGGGAATTTGGCTCATCTTTTTCAGATGCTGATAAAATTTTTATTGCCCCGGTGTATCCTGCTGGAGAGGCAGAAATTCCTGGAGTGTCTTCCAGCCTTATAATAGATGCTATAAAAGATAATGGCAATGATGCTGCTCCTTTTCCCGGCGTTCTTCAGCTGCTCAAAGATTTACGCAAAGGGGATATAATGCTTACTCTTGGAGCGGGGGATGTTTGGAAAACAGGCATGGAAATAAAACTTAAAAAGGAAATGCTTGGAACGGATCTTTCTGTTTGATTGCTTTGCTTAATCTTCAGCTCATAACTATAATATTATGGGCTTTTAAGCATTATAAGGTTTTAATGATACAATACTGAATGGAATAATTATGCCAAAATATAGCCAGGTTTTTCTTAAAGACACTAAGATATGCGCTCGGATATGCCATGCTTTAGATAATGAGCATTTTGACCGTCTTGTGGAAATAGGGCCCGGCGCCGGGGCGCTTACGGCATGCCTGTTTCCTAAATATTCAGATAAAATGGAAGTTATTGAAATAGACAGAAATCTTATTCCAAATCTGGAAAAAAAATTTCCAGGCCTTAACATAATAAATAAAGATTTTCTTGAAACAGATTTGGAAGATCTTCTTCCTTCCGGACGCATTGCCTTTATCAGTAATCTTCCTTATGAATGTTCCACGGCTATTTTAGACTGCATTCTTTCTTTTCCCAGGTTAGCATGCGCTGTGCTGATGTTTCAAAAAGAAGTTGCCCTTCGGATAAAAGCTGTTCAGAATGATTCTGATTATGGAATGCTTTCAGTATTGTCAGCCTTGAGGGCTGATTCAGAGCTGGTCTGCCATGTAAAGGCTGGAAGCTTTAATCCCGTTCCTGCAGTGGATTCCGCTGTGCTTAAATTTCATCCTAAGCCCATGCCTAGCGATATTAAAAATGTTAAAAATTTGACAAAGAAGGCTTTTATGCATCGCAGGAAAACGCTTTTAAATTCCCTTCAGCTTTGCGGAGCTGATAAAGCTAAAGTTATTGAAGCCATGGAAAAATTAGGCATCCCTGAACGAGCCAGAGCTCAGGAACTGTCTCCAGACATGTATCTAAAGTTAGCAGGCTTTTTACAGTAGTGCCTGATTTTAATTATAATGATAAAATAACAGGAATATAAAATTATTGTTTTTTTTTTTAGAGAAATAGTATAATCTACTTTAAGCTTTTACGCATAAAGCAAAGCGGAGACTGATATAATGAATACTTGCCAAAAAAGAATTTCGGACTTGCAGCTTATTTTAAAAGAAAAAGATCTTGATGCAATTGTCTTGTCTCGTCCGCTTGAAATAAATTTCCTTACCGGTTATTTCATGGATGGCGTTATTATGCTAATAACACGGCAGGAAGCTTTTGCCTTCATGCCTAAAATGCTTTTTGACGATTTCCATGCCAAAGTCCCTTTTGTCCGTTCTGAGCATTCTGACAAGATTAGGGAAGCTCTTATGTCTAAGAAGACGGAACTTGGTCTAAAAAAAGCTGTTTTTGAGCCGGAAACTGAAAACTATCTGCGCGGCAAATACTGGAAAGATAATGGCTTTGAGGAATGCCAAGGGCTTACGGCCAGCCTTAGGCTTTGTAAGGAAGGCGAGGAAATTGAAATGTTGCGCAAGTCATGCCGTATTGCAGCCAAGGCTTTTGAACAGCTTGTGCCAACTATAAAAACCGGAGAGACAGAAATAGAAGTTTCCAATCGTTTGGATAATTTGATGCGCTCAATGGGAGCCAAAGGCCCTTCCTTTGATTTAATTGTTGCCTTTGGACAGAATGGAGCCCTTCCGCATCATGTTACTTCTGAAAGAAAACTAAAAGACAATGAATCCATATTAATTGATTTCGGCTGCATATACAAAGGATACTGTTCCGACATTACCCGCACTTTTTTTCACGGTTCTCCAAATGATGAATACAGAAAGGTGTATGACATTGTGCGCAAGGCACATGATGAAGGCTTGAAAGCTCTCAGGCCTGGATTGTCAGCGGTAGAGGCGGATAAAACATGCAGAGATATAATTTCTGATGCTGGGTATGGGCAGTACTTTATACATTCCACAGGCCATGGCGTAGGCCTTGAAATACATGAGGCGCCTGCCTTGAGCTCTCGCGCAAATGAGAAAGTCCTGCTTAAAAAGGGCATGGCTGTAACTATAGAGCCTGGAATATATCTGCTTGGCAAATTTGGAGTTCGCATTGAAGATACTGCTCTTATTACAGAAAATGGCTGTGAAGCGCTTACTGCAGAGGAATAAATGGCAGCTTAATGAACATGGTTGCAAGATATATGTGTATTTTAATAAAAATTAATTGAGCAGCAAAAGGAGAAAAAAATGATAGTAGCGATAGTTGTTTTAGTTATTTTAGGCTTTTGGATAGCAGCAATGTACAATGGCCTTGTCGGCCTCCGCAATCAGGTGGACAATGCTTTCCGCCAGATTGACGTGCAGCTTAAGCGCCGCCATGATCTTATTCCAAATCTGGTTTCTGCAGTTAAAGGGGAAATGAAGTTTGAACAGGAAACCCTGCAGAAAGTTATGGAAGCCCGCGCTGCCGCATTAGGCGCTGGCAAAACAGGGGACATGAAAGATCTTGCAGCTAAGGAAGGAGCTCTTACAGCTGCTCTTGGAAGGCTTATTGCTGTTTCAGAAAATTATCCGCAGCTTAAGGCGAATGAAAATGTATCAAAACTCATGGAAGAGCTTACTCACACTGAAAATCAGATAAGCTTTTCCCGCCAGTTCTATAATGACGTTACAACTAAGTTTAATACAAAGCAGCAGGTGTTTCCTACCAATATTTTTGCTTCAATGTTTGGTTTTAGTCAGGCGCAGCTTTGGGAGCTTCCGGCTGATTCCCCTGAAAGGGAAAATGTAAAAGTCGACCTCTCATTCTAAAAACATTATTAATCAGATTGGCGGTATTTTTTAAAATTAGCTATGAATATTTATGAACAGCAGGCAGAAAACCGTAAGAATACTTCTATTCTGCTAGTCATTTTTGTTTGCTTTTTTTTGATAATAGGCTTAGGTTTTGATTTTTTCCTTTTAGCCTGGAAGCCGCCGACTGTACAACTGAAAAGCGTATATGATCCTCATACTGCCACATATTCCGCAAAGCCTGTAAGGAACTTTTTTATACCTTTTGGAACACTTACTTCCCTGATAGTCGGTTTTATAGGGGCTTTTTCCGGGTATAGAAATGGCAAGCGCCTTGTATTGGCTTCAACAGACGCAAGAATGGCTAATCCCAATAAGCCTAATGAGAAGGTATTTATAAATATCGTTGCGGAAATTGCAACTGCGGCCGGCTTGCCAAGGCCCATGGCATATATAGTTCCAGATCCTGATCCAAATGCTTTTTCAACAGGCACGGATCCTGATGATTCTGTTATAGCGGTTACTCGCGGTCTTTTAGATGTTATGACTAGAGAGGAGCTTGCTGCCGTGGTTGCTCATGAGATGAGTCATATACGCAATTATGATGTCAGGCTTATGACTGTCCTTACTGCTCTTGTGGGGTCAGTAAACCTTATTTCTGGTTTGATTATTGGCAGTCGCAATAGAGATGAATTCGGCGCACGCAGAAACAGCGCCCTTATGCGGTACTCAGCGTTTAAGCTTTCTGGATGCATAATTGCAGATGGCGCATCTGTAAAAGGAACTTTTAGCAATGGAAAAGCCGGAATCCCTCCTCATGTCATGATAATACTTTTTTTGATTTGGCTGCTGCTTATAGTTCTGTCTCCAATGCTTTCTTCTATTCTAAAAATGGCTGTATCAAGGCAAAGGGAGTATTTGGCTGATGCCAGTGCTGCTGAACTTACCCGCAATCCGAAAGGCCTCATTTCAGCCTTGGAAAAAATTTATGCGGCTACAGGGCCCACAACCTCCATCGGCAAGGGCATTGCCCATCTTTGCATTATGGACCCGCGTGGCAGCTATATGGAAGAGCGCAGCGGCCTTGCTGCGGATGCTTTAGCCACTCACCCTCCTATGCAGAAACGCATACTGGCATTAAAAGCAATGGCATATTCCAGGTGATAGCTCTCAGGCAATTTCTCTTTCTACTATTATGTATTGTTTAATGATTTTACAATTTAAAGGAGCAATTCAATGATATTAGCAACACAATTTAGCATAGGAACGATTTTCACTAATGAGAATGGTGAGATTGTTGAAGTGATGACTGTTCAGCATCACAGAAAATCACAGGCACGCGCTGTAGTGCGCGTTAAGCTTCGCAAAGTGGAAAGCGGTACAATTATTGAAACGGCATATCGCCCCGAGGATAAGTTTCAGGAAGTTACCGTAGAAAAACGCCCTAAAACCTATGTTTACTCTGATGCTGAAATGGCATATTTCATGGATGATGAAACATATGATCAGACAGGCTTTCCGTTGGAAAAGCTTAAGAATGAAATGCCATACATGATGGATAATATGGCTGTAGAAGGCCTTTATCTTAATGGAAACTTTTTTGGAATCAGCCTTCCTGCCAATATCGTTATGGATGTAATTGAGGCAGAAGACGTTGTGCGCGGAAATACCAGCTCAAGCGTAACTAAAGATGCTAAGCTTACAACTGGCCTTGTGATAAAAGTTCCAGCTTTCATTAAGGTCGGAGATAAAGTGCGCGTAGATACCCGCACGGGTGAATACGTGGAGCGCTGCAACGATAAGTAAGGAACAGCGTGTAATGATAAAAGCAGTAATCTTTGACATAGACAATACGCTTACTGATTTCATGCGCATGAAGCGCGCGGCTGTAGATGCTGCTGTTGATGAAATGATTGACGCTGGCTTAGATATCCCTAAGCAGGAAATGGTTAAGAAAATTTTTGACGTTTACTGGGCTGAGGGCATAGAGGATCAGAATATATTTGACAAGGTCCTTGAAAAAGAGCTTGGTCACATTGATTATAAAATATTAGCGGCAGCCATAATTGGATACCGGCGTGCAAAAGATGGATATATGAGGCTGTATCCTCATGTCAGGATTACTCTTACGGAGTTGCTCAAGTTTGGAATTCGTCTTGGAGTAATATCTGATGCTCCACGACGAAATTTATGGCAGCGCATTGTAAGCTTGGGCCTGCATCATTATTTTGAGCATGTTGTAACATTTGAGGACACTTTTGAGAAAAAGCCTTCTCCTAAGCCCTTTAAGAAAATTCTTGAACTGATGCGTGTTTCCCCAGAAGAGGCGCTTATGATTGGCGACTGGGCTGAACGCGATATTAAGGGAGCTAAGGCTTTTGGAATGAAAACTGTCTGGGCCAAATATGGGAATGAGTTTGATACACCCGTGTCAGGCGCAGATTATGAAGTTGATGATATCTATGAGCTTGTCGGGATAATAAAGGAGCTCAATTCCGGCACATAATAATATCATATATGCTTGGCAGGAAAATTAATGAGTACATTTATTAAACTTCTATCAATATTGGTTATTGCGGCCATGCCCATGCCTCTTTCGGCTATGACAGTAGCGATTGAGCCGGGCAGTCTTCAGAGCAATAAGCAGGCAGACATGAATCTTTCCGGTCTTATCGTGCGCAAAGTGCAATGGGAAGACGGAGCACTTATGATGCCTGTAACGGTATCTAATGATAGAAGTTATCATGATGTCAAGCTCATTTCCAGGGATCTTTACCTTAAAATGGAAGACTGTTTCATAAATGGCTGCAGGGAAGCATCTCCGAATGATAATCCGACGCTTCCGCTTGTTAAGGTGGAAGCCATAAAAAAGCTTAATTCTAAGTTTAGGGTAACAAACATAGAAATATCTTTTGACAATGCCATAACTGTTTCCGTAGGCATAATGGCTGAAAATTATCCTAATGGAACATATTGGCTCTCATATCCTCAAAGCATTGACTTTTCAAGCCCTCTTTTGAAAGAGCAAACAGACAATGTGGTTTTCGGGGCCTATGCGGCAGAGAATCCCCATCTTACAGTAGAACGGGCTTCCCCTTCTGCGGCCTCCCGTTCCCATTATAATAAAGTTAATGCGCCAGAGAGCAATTCAGAAAAAGACGAAGATAATGAAATTAATTCTCAGGCAATTATTAAAACTCCTGTTTATGATGATGATAATGCTGCCACTAAGAAATCTAGAAAGTCAAAGCGGAAAAGCCGGAAAGGCAGAAAAAAATCTTATAATTCCAGTCAGGACTATGGCGGCAGCGCTTCTTGGCATAATTCAAATCCAATGTATGAAGCTCTTGAGGAATGAAAGTATTTAATATAACATCTCAGAAAGAAATTAGCTCACAGGCCATGAAAGCAGATACTTTCATGGCCCGGCTTTTTGGCCTTATTCCAAGGGAAAGCCTTGGGGCGGAAGAAGGCTTGTGGCTTGAGCCATGCAATAGCATACATATGTGTTTTATGCGTTTTCCGATAGATGCTGTTTTTATGGACAAGAATTTAAAGGTAATAAAAATACTTGAGAATTTCAAGCCTTGGCATTTTTCTCCTTTTATTAGCGGCGCAAGGGGAGTGCTGGAGCTGCCGGCAGGCCGCTGCGCAGGCCGCATAAGCCTTGGAGATGTCCTGGAGTTCCGTTAAAATATTTTTTGTCCTTCTTTTATTTTTTTGCGTTAGCTCTTTATAAGAAGATTATTGATTTTACAGTTTTTACGTCATGCTGAATTTATTTCAGCATCTCTGCAGCTTAAAGAGGTCATAAAACAAGTTCAGGACAACTAAGTAATATTTGCGTTCTTTATAATTACATTGTATCAATACTTTTCTTTAAAAGAGCCTTTGCTTTTTTATAAAATTAATTGGCTGTTTTCTTTAACAGCTTATAGCTTTCTATAGCTTCGCTGAACCGTTGCCGAACATCTTCTAACGCATAAAAACCGTCTTCATTTTGCGCAATGTCCTGAAGCTCAATGTGATGTATCATCGGGGGATTTTCAAGCGAAAGCATTTCTCTTTGCCTAAGCTGTTCTACGCTTTGATATATGAGATCTATTGTTAAATAATTTTTTCCGTCATTTCCAAGCCATCTGCTGAACATTAGCTTTGCCCCTACTGGTATAAGAGTTTCTATTTCTGGCAGCAAATAAGGCTTAATGCGCAAGGCCGCCATTAAACTGTCTATATTAGATTCATGTCCGCATAGAAATGTAAATTTTCTTTTTTTCTTTCCAAGTTCTTTGTTTATAAATTTTAGCAGAGGATTTGCTGCATTTACGGATACCGCAGGCAGCCTGAACATTAGGGAACCATAATAACTTGTTATATTGCCTACTGATACCCATTCGTCAAAGCTCATTGCATGTCCGAAAGCGGCTTTAACAGGATCATTTTCTTCATAATACTGCAATAGCAGCGCATCGCCTGCCTGCACTGCCGTTTTTAGCATTCCTTTTATTGTCGGCTGTTTATTTTTTTCCAGTTTAAATTTAAAATCCATTGATGTAAAGCTTGCATTGCCGCTTTTTCTTGCCATTTCAGACTGTTCAAAATCCAAAGCTTTTTCTATAGCACGGAATCCCTTGTTTAAGTTTTCATCTTCTCCTTTAAGTATCTTGTCTCCTCCTGCTTGCCTGAACTGCTCAGAGACAATCCTGTAATAGGCATTTCCCGTGAATGTTAGAATAGGATTGAATACAGGATCCATTTTCTCTGGAGCATATCTGTGCTTTATCCTGATATTTGCCATAGGTAACATCCCGCTGGCAAAATAATGCGCGCTGGTTATTGTGCGCTGCCTTGAATTGGCATAAAATAGCATTTCTCCTCTTTTGGGAATGTGGTTCGGGCTTATAAAATTTTCGTTTAGAAGCCATTTTTGAAAGAACTGTCCCATTATTATTTCCAGCTGAGCACCTTTTATGGATAGCTCTGCCGGAGCGGAAGTCCAATTGAACCATTCATGATTTGTTATGGACGGCAGCACTGAGCCGCTGCCGGAAAGCGGGGATCTTATACTGTGCCGGCTGAATACTATAACCTGCTGCAGGGCATATTTGTCATGCGGCTTTCCTGGCATCCATGCGCAAACAGGCATGCTTGCGGCAAAGCAGAAAGCAAACATCAAAAAAATATTAATAATTTTCTTCATTATTTTTCTCCTCCGGCAGGCATTTAATAGTACGTTTAAAACTTTTTATTAGATTATAGGATGACTATTGCTTTACTGTCATCAAAGTATAGGCATCATTTAATAAATGCATAGCATTATGGCATTATTTGCGTGTTTTCATGGTTTTTGGCAAAGGATCCGCATAAAACCCTCTTGCGGAATTCCATACAAATACCGGACAGCATATATCTAATCCCATTTTTAAGTTATTTAATCTTGCTTCAGGCGTGCAGATATGATGCTTGCATTTGCAAATTATTTTATTATCTTCTATGCTAAATATCAGTTCGTGAAGCTCATTTTTATATGTAACCGCATTATTTTGATCTATGTCTTTTTTATTGAATAAGTCTTTTAGGCCCTTTACAGGTTTCATTTTTGGAATCTTTGTTTTATATGCTGTATTATTTGTGCCTTCCTTAGAAGATGAAACATTTTTTTTATTTATCTTTAATTTTTTTTCATTATTGTTCTGTGCCTTTTTTTTGTTTGTTTCTTTATTCTGATCTTTTATACTGGCAGGCCCGGGAAGCATTTTATTTAATGCTTCTCCATCTAAAGATATTGATGTTCTGCTTCCATTTGATTCAGAAATGTAATTTGTTCCTGATGAAATCTCCTTAGCTGCTTGCTCTTCATTTGCAAACGAGTCTGCATCCTGCGGTTCAACAGAAATGCGTTCAGCCTCTTCTCCTTTGTATTGAGTGTCTGTTTTTAGGTCATCTTGTGCATATAAGCAGTTGTTTATCGTACATGCTGCAGATAGAATCATTGCTAAAACAAGCGTAGCAGAATTTAACATATTAATAATATGCAAAAAAAGATTTATAATTGCAAGAAAAAGGAAGTTTCCAGACCTTTAAAAAAATATTGGCAAATTTAACAAAAATATTAACCTCAAACATATTTTATATAATATAAATATAAAAGATGTATTTTCATTCTTCTGTTTTTTAATTGAGAAGAGAGAATGGCTTTTTGCAGAGGCAAGATAGCTTAGCATTATTTCACAATATAGCTGCAATATATTGTGATATTGTCTCAGTTATTTTACTGATCTAAGCTGTGTTTTGGATAAAAGTAAAATTATTTTCTGAGATAAACTTAGCTAAATTATGCTTGACAGTATTCCGTGATAGATTTCTCTGAAAGGCTGCCACATTCCTTAGGCTCATGTTTGCAGGGGGCTATAAGCGAAAATTTTATGCTTTGATTAAAGCATAAAACTGACACATTCTTTCTCTTGGTTTTTAATTTATCTGTTGCATTAGTATTTTATATGTATCTTAAAGCATTGGAAATTTACGGCTTCAAGTCTTTTGCGAATAAGGTTAAAATGCCGCTTAAACCAGGCATTACATGTATTGTCGGCCCTAATGGCTGCGGCAAATCCAATGTGGCAGATTCCTTAAGATGGTGCATCGGTGAAATGTCATGGAAATCACTGCGCATGCCTTCTATGCTGGATGTGATTTTTTCAGGCACTACTCGCCGCAAGCAGCTGAGCATGGCTGAAGTTTCAATGACTTTTGATAATTCCGAGCGCAAGCTGCCTCTCGATTTCAGCGAAGTAACAGTAACCAGAAAAATTTACCGTTCCGAAGAATCTGAATATTTCATAAATAAAGTACAGTGCCGCTTAAAAGACATAAGAGAAATGTTCCTTGACACAGGCATAGGGACTGACGGATATGCGATTATAGATCAGGGACAGGTAGAGCGGCTATTGAGCGCATCCCCTGCCCAGCGCAGGGAAATGTTTGAGGAAGCTGCCGGAGTGTCTAAGTATAAGGCTAAAAGGGATGAGGCTTCCCGCCGCCTTGAAAAGGTGGAAGCAGATTTGAACCGTCTTTCAGATTCTATGGTTATTCTGCATGAGCAGATAAAAAAACTGGAAGCTGAAGCCAGAAAAGCTAGGTTGCAGCAAAAATACAGAGATGAACTGCGCAGCGCTGAAATATCCTTGCTGTTGCAGGAATATAAATCATTTGTTAATCAGGCAGATGAATTAAAAACAAAACTTGTTCCGCTTTCAGATGAGCTTAATAGTTTAAGCATTTCCATAAGCAAGCTGGAAGGAGAGTGTTCCGCTCTTAACCTGACTTTATCTCAAAAAGAAGAAGAGCTCAGAAAAATCAGAGAAGCTGCACATTCCATTAAGCTGGAAAAGAATAGTCTTGAATCTTTGCTTCATCATAATGAGCAGACTTTGCAGGATATTTCCGGCTCAAAGGCTTCTCTAGAAATGTCAAAGAAAGCCAATGCTGATAAAATAGCTAGAATAGAGCCTCACATTAACAGTATTAAAGCTAAAATATCTTCAGAGCAGGCATCTCTTCCGGATATTAAAGAAAAGGCAGGTAAGGCACAAGAGACTCTTTCAAATACTCAGAAAGCAATTAGAGCTGCCGAAGATGCTGCCTCTGCTATTTCCAGCAAAATAAATGCCGCTTTTTCCAGGGAGGTAAGCCTTTCACAGTATTTAGCTAGGTCAAATGCGGATTCTTCGCATTTAAAGGAAAGCCTTGCCGCTATTGAAAAAGATCGCATGCTTTTAGAGGAAAATGCCAAAAAGCTTAAACTGTCGGCAGAAGCATTTGCTGAAGAGTCTTCTAAACTTAAGGAAGCATTGGCTGCCGAAAAAACAAAAGCAGGGGAAGCAGAACATTCATCGCGCGAACTAAGTTCTGAAATACAGAAAGCCGATGCGCATTTAAATGCAATAAGAGAAGAAACTGCTGCCTGCCGCGCAAAACTTGAGGCTCTTCTGGTACAGGCAAAAAAGGATTCTTACTGGGTAGGCTTAAACATAGTTCTAAAAGCCAGGATACCAGGCATTATAGGCTCAATGAGAAAACTTGTGAAATTCAGCAAGGCAGATGCTCTTGCGGCAGAAGATTCTCTTGGCCGTCACTTGGATTCTGTAATATGCGAAAATATGGAAGCTGCGGAAGCTGCCATTAAAATTCTTAAGTCAGAGGGTCGCGGCAGATGCCGTTTTATTCTGCTTGACATGGCAAAAGCAGCAAAGGAACGTTTGGAGGAAGCAGCTAAATTCAGCAGCGATGTCCATTCAGATTCTTTTTCCGTTCTTAATAAAATTTCATGCGATGAAAAGATAAAGCCTCTGCTTCAGGCTTTGCTATCCGGAGCGTATGTCTCAGACGGAAGCGTGAGGGGATTGTTTTGGCTTTCTGGCGGTGCGGAAAAAATCATTTCAAATGAGCCTTATTGGGGAGAGGAAACTCGGCTTCAGGATTCTCTTTCGGCTCTGGCAGATGAAAGCAAGGCAATTATTAATAAAAAAGCGGAGCTTCAACCTAAGCTTGAGGGCTTTCGCAAGGCTGCTGAACTTGCAAATTCTGCTGCTTTAAGGCTCAGTTTGGAGATTAAAGATAAGGAAAACCAAGCGAGAAATGCTAATGAAAGCCTGATGCTTAATAAAGAGCGCATACAGCTGCTAGCTAAAAATAAAGAACGCTATGAGGCAGAACTGCGTAAGGCCTCTGAATCCGCAGAGCAGTTTGAAAAAGCCTTGTCAGAGCTAAAAAAAGAATCTGAATCTTTGCGAAATAAAAAGGCTGGTTTGGATGCTCATAAGGAACGGCTTCACTCAGAGTTTGCTTTACAGAAAGAATCCTTTGCTATAAGCCGCGCTGAATTAGAAAATTTTAATAAAAACTTAGAGTCTCTTCGCGCAGATCTTATGCGCAATGAAGCTGATTTTCGTTCCATGGCAGTGGAAAGCTCGCATTTTGATTCTCGCAGCAGAGAACTTTCGGTAAAAGAAGAAAAAGTAAGGGAAAGTTCTGCCTCCGCCTCCATAAAGCTGGAAACTTTAAGGGATGACTTGGCTAAAAAGGAAATATTAGCAAAGCAGCTTGATGAAGAAATAAATGCTCTGCGCCTTGATTATTCACGGTTTGAGCTTAATTTAAAAGACAGCCGCTCTCTTTTTGCGGAAACTGAGAGAACTAAGATAAAGCTGGAAACAGAAATGACATCACAGCAGGCCAGAGGCGAGGAAACAAAACAGCGCCTTGCTGATGCATGGGAAATTTCTGTTGAAGAAGCAGAAAAGAATTATTCCGGCCAGGAAGCTGATCATGAGCGCATTGTTTTCCTGCGCCGCAGGGTGGAGGCCATGGGGCCTGTAAACATGACAGCTCCAGAAGAGCATGAGGCTCTTTCCCAGCGTTATGCTTTCATAAATTCCCAGGCAGAAGACCTTAACAAGGCTAAGTCAGATTTGCATTCTGCCATTGTGAAAATAAATGACGCAACTAGGGAAAGCTTTAGGATTACTTTTGATAAAGTTCGCTCTTATTTTAAGGAGATTTATTCTCTGCTTTTCAATGGGGGGGAATCAGATCTTGTTCTTACTGCCCCGAATAACCTGTTGGAGACAGGCATTGAAATAATAGCCCGTCCTCCTGGAAAAAGGCCGGTTAGCATAACTCAGCTTTCTGGCGGAGAGAAGGCTCTTACAGCGCTTTCTCTTCTATTTAGCTTTTTCAGGGTAAGCCCTTCTCCGTTTTGCGTAATGGATGAAACAGATGCCCCGCTTGATGAAGCAAATGTGGAGCGTTTTGTAAAGCTTATACGGGAATTTGCTCCAGCTACTCAGTTTTTGGTAATAACACATAATAAGAGGACTATGGAAGCAGCTGAAACTCTTTATGGCGTAACAATGGAGGAGCTGGGAGTTTCTAAGCTGGTATCAGTTGATCTTAAGCATGCCGAGGATTTGGCTGGGCAGAAAGCAGTTTCCAAAGCATCATGACTGCTAGGATGGTTTTATTATGAGATATGGAATTTTTTCAGATGTGCATGGCAACCTTGAGGCATTTAAGGCAGTAATGGACTTTTATAGCCGCCAGGGCATAAAAAAATTATTCTGCTGCGGTGATCTTGTCGGATACGGCCCTAATTCGCTTGAATGCGTAAAATTTGCCTCCTCAATTAAAGGCCTTTATCTGGTGCTTGGCAATCATGATGCGGCTGTCATAGGCAAAATGAAGGTAAAATGGTTTAATGATGCCGCAGCTTCTGCCATTGAGTATACCCGCTCCAAGCTTACCGGCGAGGCAATGGAATTTCTTAAGCATATCCCATTGCGCATAGAAACTCCTGACTTTACAATGGTGCATGGCTCACCGGCAAAGCCTTTGGTGGAATACCTTATCAGCGAAATGCAGTTTCTTGACAATATGAAACTGTGGAAGATCTCCCCGTGTTTCGTGGGCCATACGCATATACCATGCAGCTTTACTTGCGACAAAAACGGTTTTCCTCACATGGAACTTCTGAAAGCTGGTAATAGAGTTAAGGTTGATGTTGACAGCGTTCTAATAAATCCGGGAGCGGTGGGACAACCGCGCGATGGCGATCCAAGGGCATCTTGCGGCATATATGACAGCTTTATGAAGGTATTTGAGCTTCACCGCGTTAATTATGACATCAAGATAACTCAGCAGAAAATGCGCATGAACCATATGCCGGAACTTCTGATTGAGCGCCTTGGCATGGGGCTGTGATGAGCTATTCCCTGCTGATTGCAAGCGGAGCGGCAGAAGAAGCCTTAATGCTGGCCAAGCTGATAAATTTAGCCTGTCCGGGCTTGGACATATCTATTGTTCATAGCGGCTTGGAAGCTTTTTCTTTTCTTCGGGAGCATACTCCTTCAGCCATAATGCTGGACTTTATTCTTCCAGACATAAGCGGAACCGATTTTTTAGGAATAGTTAGACAGTCTAAGCGTTTATCCGGCATGCCTTTATTAGTAATGTCAGGCACATATACTGAGCCCTCAGACAGGGCAGATGTGCTGCTGCATGGAGCAACTGGGTTTGTGCAGAAGCCTTATGCAAGCCTAAATTCGGAAAAATGGGGTATAGCTTTTTGCAATGAGCTGGCATATCAGCTAAAAACATCAGTAGAGGATTTAAAAAAGCATTCTGGACATGAGTCAGAGAAGCTTATTCTTAAAACTGATGCTGGCAACAGCGGAAAAAAAATTGCAGATAAAAAAAAATTATCAGCCAATATCACAAAGAGCGGAAAAGATTCCTCATATAAGATTTCTAAGAGTTTAAAGCCTAATAGAAAAAGGAAAAAAATATGAAAGCGCAACTTATAACTGATGCTGAGTTTGACTCTAAAGTCCTGTCCGGAAATGTTCCGGCAGTTGTTGATTTTTTCGCAGACTGGTGCGGCCCATGCAAAAGAATGTCCCCGATTGTGGAAGAGCTTGCGGCAGAATTTGAGGGAAAGGCTAATATTTTCAAAATGAATGTGGATGATAATCCTGACACTCCCGCTAAATTTGCTATAAGCAGCATACCTGCAATACTGTTTTTTAAAGACGGCAAGGAAGCAGGCCGTTTCATAGGCGTGAATAAGAAAGAAACTTTTAAGCAGCTTTTGGAAAAGCTGATAGCCTGATTTTTTTCCTTTAGCGGTTTGCTTTTTTGCATACTTTTAAGGCTATTAGCTTTTCTGCCATGCTGTCTGTGTCGGCCTTGTCGGCTGGCACATTATCAGTTAAAAGATATTATGCCTAAATGATTTAAAAACTGATGATTAATAACACTATATACCTTATTGATGCTCATGCTTTTCTGCACCGCAGTTTCCATGCTTTGCCTAGCCTTACTTCTGCGGAAGGAGAAGAAGTTGGGGCATTATATGGTTTTGTAAAGATGCTCGCAAGCCTGCTGCAGAAACAGCAGCCGGAATTTATTGCAGTATGTTTTGACTCAAAAGGCGGAAGCGCATACAGAAATGGCTTGTATCCTCTATATAAGGCTAACAGGCCTCCGGTAGCCGCAGAACTTGTGCCGCAGCTTGAAAAAGCAAGGGATGCTGTTTTAGCGCTTGGATTGGAAGCTGTATTTCTTCAGGGTTGGGAAGCTGATGATCTGATGGCTACGCTAGCGCGCAAGGCTTCTGCCCAAGGCATTAAAACAGTCATTGTGTCTGGCGATAAAGATGTCTGCCAGCTTATCAGCCCTGATATACGAGCATGGGACGGCTCCTCTTCCTCATTGCGCGACGAGACATATGTTAATAACAGATATGGCATATCTCCAGCTTGCTTTGCTGATTATCTGGCGCTTTTGGGCGATGCTTCAGACAATGTTCCCGGAGTAGCAGGCATAGGCGAAAAAAGCGCAGCTAAGCTTTTGCAAAAATACGGCTCTTTGGCAAAAATACTCGCAGCCGCAGAAGATCCTGTGCTGCTTTCTGCTGATAAGCTGTTGCAGAAAGTTGCAAAAGATGCGGAAAATGCCCGGCTTTCGCGCAAGCTGGTTTCCCTTGAGCATGATGCGCCTTTGGAAACAGATTTTGATAAGTTCCGTCCAAGAGGCTGCGACACGCCTGAATTCAAGGCTTTTTCTTCCAAGTATAAATTCAAGATTTTAAATGAACTGTCGTCATCAGGTTCAGGCTCGTGCATTAAGATAAAGCTTCTTAATGAAAAAAACTTATGCGAAATGTCTGCCGCAATCTCTGATATGGCAGAATCTGCCAGCGGAAATATTTCAATGGCTGCTGAAAATGGCAAATTGTTTATAGCTTTCGGAGATTCTTATGCTTCAGCAGCGTCAGTTTCAGACGAAGAAAGAAAAAATCTATTGTCTGTCTTAGCTAAAAAAGGCTTAAGAAAATTCCTTTTTTCATTGAAGAATATATTGTATTTCCTTTCTGCTCCTGCCGGTTTCCAGGTTAATGATTTTTTTGACGCTGAAGCAGCTGACCGGCTTCTTCATTTTGCTTCCGGCAGAAAAATGCTGGAGGAAACGGCTGCCAGTGCCTTTTTATGCAGCCATGAAGACCATAATGCTTCAGCATCCGGGGCATTTAGCATTTCGTCTTTGCGCAGCCTTTGTGAAAAATTATCTGCGGAAGCGGCGGAAACAAAACAATCATCTATACTTGAAAATATAGAATTCCCTTTGCTTTCCATAGTTTATGCCATGGAAAAAAACGGCATTGCTGTTGACCGCGCAAAGCTTCAGTCTCTTTCAAAAAAATATTCTGTCCGTCTAGGCGAGCTTCAATCTATGGCAAATGAATTGACAGGGGGAGAACTTAACATTCTTTCCCCAAAACAGCTTTCATTTGTGCTTTATGAAAAATTCAATCCTGAATTGGGCAGCGCATGGAGACGCCAGTTTAAGACTAAGGACGGATATTCCACTTCAGAGGAAGCACTATTGCCTTTAAAAGATTTCCATCCTCTTGTGCCGATAGTGCTTGAATACAGGGAGTTGGCAAAACTGAAATCTTCATTTGCCGACCCATTATATGAAGCCTCTGCTGCCGATGGAAGAGTCCATACGGTTTTTGACCAGCTTGGCACTGCCACTGGGCGTTTTTCCAGCTCAAAGCCTAATCTGCAGAACATCCCGGCACGTTCTGAAAGAGGGCAGGAAATAAGAGAATGCTTTGTTGCGCCGGAAGGCTATGTTTTGCTTAGCGCTGACTATTCTCAGATTGATTTGCGCGTTCTGGCGCATCTTTCAGGCGACAGAAATTTTACGGAAGCTTTCCGCAACGGAGAAGACATTCACCTTCGTACGGCCGGGGAAATATTCAATTTTGCGCCCGAGATGGTTACTCCTGAAATGCGCCGTTCTGCGAAAGCCATAAATTTTGGAATAGTTTATGGCCAGACGGCTCAAGGGCTTTCGCAAGAGCTTGGAATAACTAGAACGGAAGCGGCTAAATATATAAAACATTATTTTGAGGCTTGCCCGGGAATAAAAGCTTGGACTGAAAAGACAATAGAACAGGCGAAGTCTGATGGCTATGTCATGACATTTTTAGGACGTCGCAGAATGCTTCCTGAGCTTTTTTCTCCTAACCGAAGAATCAGAATGTTCGGTGAGCGGGCCGCAGGCAATATGCCTGTTCAGGGCGGCTCAGCTGAAATCATAAAGGAAGCTATGCTTGCCATATCTGAGCTTTTGCATGGCAGCGATGATGCTAGGATTCTTCTCCAGGTGCATGACGAGCTTATACTGGAAGTAAAAGAAGAGAGACTGTATGAGATAGCCAGGATTGTTCGCGAAAAAATGGAAAATGCTTTCCGGCTTTCAGTACCGCTTACAGTTGAGCTTAAGAGCGGCAGGAACTGGCGGGACATGAAGAAGCTGGATCTATGATTTTTATGCTTTGTGTTTTGGCAATATCAGATTCTTATAATGGAAAAAATCAAGGCTTGTGATTTTGATTTCAGCAGCATTCCAGGCAAAACCGTAATAGGCCTTACAGGCCCCATAGCTGGCGGAAAGAGTTTTGTTCTTTCATGTTTTGAAAAATTTGGCGCTGGAATAGTTTCTGCTGATAAGCTTAATTCTGAGATTTTAAACAGTAATGAGATTTTTGCTATAATATCAGCGAGGTATAGCGGAACTCCGGTCATTAAGGACGGAAAAATAGATAAGGCCGCTTTAGCTGAGCAGGTTTTTTCAAGTATCTCTGAAAAAAAATGGCTTGAAGATCTTCTTCACCCGAAGATACTGAGAAAAGCATTTGATGTTGTAAAAAATTCCAAAAAAGAACTAATAGCAGTTGAAATGCCGCTTCTTTTTGAGGCGGGGCTGAAAGAAAAATTTGATTTTACTTTATGTATAAGCGCAGATGAAGATAAATTATACGAAAGGGCTGCTTCAAGAGGCTGGTCCAGGGAACATTATAAGCTAAGATGCTTGGGCCAGTTTACCATGAAGCAAAAATGCTCTTTAGCAGATTTAATTATTCAGAATAACGGAACACTAAGCGATATTGAAAATAAGATAAGGAAAATTTGTTTTTCATTTTTTAAGCATTGCAAATTAAAAAATCAGTAAATATACAAGCTATATATGATTTGTTTTTGAGCCGGATTCTATAAGGCTCTATTATATATCGCAGTTTTATATAAAAATAGTGGTGGAATATTGATTGCCATCAAAAGTTTGGAGTAACAGATAAATGATTAACATTGATGAAAATGAAGGTTCAGGCCAGCAGGATAATGCGGTTCCTCCGCTTCCTGCTTCCGCAGCCCCGGCAGTGCCGGTAAAACGCAAGAGAGGCAGACCGCCAAAGATTCGTCCTGCAGAAGAGCGTACGCAGTCTGATGCAAAAAGCATGGAGATTATGGGCATAACGCAGATGCCTGCAAAACGCCCTTATCACCGCCGCAGCCGTGCTGAAGAGGAGAAGCCTTTTCAGCCAAGAATGATAAAAAGCCCTCTTTCATACCTTTCCACTGATAAGCCTTCAGAAATTAATGCTGCTGAAACAGAGCAGCCTGCCGTAAGGGCGGACGGAAATGAGTCAAAATCTTATATTCCGGATACTCCTTCTTATAATAGAAACTATAAGGCAGCGTCCTCTCAGGGAAATGGAACTTCATCAGGCTTGGAAGAAAGAGTTTTCAGGCAGACTGTTCCTTCTCAGCTGCCTTCTGCTTCGGAATCTGTTGTGCCGGCTGAAGGTTCTCCTGCGCAAATTCATTCCGAGCAGAATCAGAATGAGGAAAGAGTGTTTAATAATGCCAGCCAGCATTATTCGCGCCGCTATGTCCGCTATGGCGGAAGAGGCCGCACAATTCGTCAGTATCAGTCTCATGGCAGCGCAGCGCAGCATTCTTCATCGCATGCCGCGCATCCTGTGCAGCCGCGCCAGGAGGCTCCAGCTAAGCCGGCATATCAGGTAATAGACATAGCAGCTTTAGAGGCTATGCCTGAAAATGATTTGCTTAAGCTGGGAAGCGACTTAGGCATTGAAAATGCTTTTGGAATTCAGAAAAAAGATTTAATTCTTAAAATAAATCAGGAGCAGCAGCTTCGCCGGAACGGATATGCGGATGGGGAAGGCGTGCTTGAAATTCTTTCAGACGGCTTCGGATTCCTTCGCTCAAAGGAATCTTATTATCTTGCCAGCTCTAATGACATTTATGTCGCAGCCAATCAGATAAAGAAACTTGAATTGCGCAAAGGCGACTATATATGCGGAACAAAGCGTCCTCCCAAGAATGGGGAACGCTTTGCGGCTCTGCTTAATGTCAAGACGATAAACGGTGTGGATATTTCCCAAGTTGTGCATCACCGCCGCATTTTTGAGAAGCTCACCCCGCTTCACCCTAGAAGCCGTTTCTATATGGAAACGGAAAAAGAGGAAAACACTGGCCGTGTTATTGACCTGCTTGTTCCTATAGGCAAAGGCCAGCGTCAGATGATAGTCGCCGCTCCGAAGAGCGGAAAGACTATGATTCTCCAAAGCATAGCCAATTCTCTCATAACAAATCATCCTGACATAAAGCTTATGGTTCTGCTGATTGATGAGCGTCCTGAAGAAGTCACGGATATGAAGCGTTTTGTTATGAACAGGTCAAAGGAAGGGGAAGTCATAGCTTCAACTTTTGATGAGCCGGCGGAAAGGCATGTGCAGGTTTCGGAAATCGTGCTGGAACGGGCAAAAAGGCTTGTTGAACTGGGACAGGATGTTGTTATACTGCTTGACTCTATAACTCGCCTTGCTAGGGCTTATAACACTGTTTCTCCCTCTTCCGGACGCGTGCTCTCCGGCGGTCTTGAATCAACGTCTTTGCAGCGGCCTAAGCGCTTTTTCGGCGCAGCCAGAAACATTGAGGAAGGAGGTTCCCTTACCATCATAGCGACAGCGCTTGTGGAAACCGGAAGCCGCATGGATGATGTCATTTTTGAGGAATTCAAAGGCACAGGCAATTCAGAAATTTATCTTGACAGGAAAATTGCCGATCGCAGAGTGTTCCCGGCGATAGACATTAACCGCACCTCAACTCGCAAGGAAGAGCTTCTGATGACTCCTGAAGAGCTTAATAAAGTGTGGATACTTAGGAAAGTTCTTGCGCCGTTGTCTCCGATAGATTCTATGGAACTGCTCCTTTCCAAGCTTAAGGTGACGAAATGCAATAAAGATTTCCTCACTTCTATGGCTATGGGCGGCAGATAAGCTTCATTATTTCATAACTGAAAAACAGCCGGGCCTGATGTCCGGCTGTTTCAATTTATGTGATTTTCCTTTACTGGCCTTATTTTATATATATGTTATAATTATTATGTATGAGCAGAATGATAATTAACAAAAAAGCTGCCATTGCCTGCTTGGCATTATTTTCCCTTGCGGCAACAGGCTTTGTAATGAAAGAAGGGACTGCCTCATTATTTGGTTCTTTCCGCAATTATAGCCCATATTTTGTTTTCTCAGGCTCTGATAAATCTCCAGATGCTGAGCTTATGAGAAATTCTGCAAGGCTTCTTTATGCCCAGTACAAGACATCGGAAGACGATACCTTGCGTTCGCTTGCAGACTCATTTGGCACAGATGTTGGAACTTTGCGTCTTTCCAACAGCGTTAATCTGTTTGATTTGCATGCGGGCGAGATTGTGAATGTTCTCAATCGCAGAGGAATGCTTTATGAGGCTTCCGCTAATGACACATTGCAAACAGTGGCAAGACGCTATCTGCCTAAAAATAAGACCTTAGAGGATTTTTCCAATGAAATAGTTAAAGAAAATGGCCTGCCACCCTCAGCCCTTATTTTGGGACATTCTTTTGCAAAAGGAGATAAAATTCTTATTCCAGGTATAAAAGTTAATGCTGATCCTGTTAAGAGGCTTTCTGCAGTGCCGCATCAAAGGAAATTTGTTCCGCATAAGGCCGCAGTATCCAAGCTTTATATTTTCCCATTGGCATATAAGCGCATAAGCTCAGGCTTCGGCTACCGTTATCACCCTAAAAAACATAAGCAGATTCTGCATAAAGGCTGCGATTTCCAGGCTCCTGCCGGCACGCCTGTTTTTGCGGCAAGGGCTGGCATAGTTAAGGAAGCAGGCTGGCAGCGCGGCTATGGGAACACTGTAGAAATTCTGCATCAGGACGGATATATAACCAGGTATGCTCATCTTTCCGCAATCAATGTAAAGAAGGGGGATAATGTAAGCCAGGGCAAATCTAAGATTGGAGAAGTAGGCAAAAGCGGCCTTGCTACTGGAAACCATCTTCATTTTGAGCTGATAAACCCTAAAGGCAAGGTCCAGGATCCATTGTCTTCAATTAAAAAATGAAATTATTGTTTTGGCTGGCGTTAAGGTTTGCAATGCAATTTAGAGCTCTGCATTAAAAGCAGTCTTAAACGCTGGGGGGAAAACAGATTATGAACAGAATTTTAATAGCTTTTTTTTCTTTGTTTTTTATGTCTGCGTCAGCTAATGCGGCGGATAAAATAATAACATACGATAAATCCTCAGGTGATGCCATACTTGCCTCCATAGTTAAGAATGGCGGCAAAGTATTGAAGAAATATTCTGTTATAAATGCTGCTCTTGTTTCTATTCCTGATGAAGCGGCACGCAGTTTTAATGTCCGCTCAGTCCGCGGACTGAAAACAGTGTCGGATGATGAATACCGATACTGGCTTGAAGAGAACTCTTTTGAGTTGCCTTCAGTGAAAGAAATAAATAACAAGGTTAAGGACCGCAAGGCTTCCATTCCTCTTCCGTCGCATGGCACTGCGGGAAACTTAAATGCGGTCTCGTCGGGAAGCGCAGCCAAAGAGGCTATAGAAAATTCCAGGGTTTATTATACGGAGCAGGAATTGCCTTGGGGAATTAAGCGCGTGAATGCCCCTGCCGCATGGAATATAGATTATTCAAAAGTGAAAGTTGCCGTTTTGGACACAGGAATTAATTATAACCATAAAGACTTGAAAAGTGCTAGAAACGGTTATAATGCCATTGATCCTGGCAAATCCGCTATGGATGACCATGGGCATGGCACTCATATTGCTGGCACAATAGCTGCTATTGCAGATGGAAAGGGCGTTGCCGGCGTAGTTCCCGGCATTCAGATTTATGCCGTTAAAGTTCTTGACAATACGGGAGGCGGAAAGATTTCCGCAGTTGCTTCCGGCGTGGAATGGGCAATACTTAATAAAATGAATGTGCTTAATATGAGCATAAGCAGCCATTGGGATGCTGCTGTGAGCGATATGATAAAAGCGGCTCATAAGGCTGGAATTACTATTGTGGCCTCTGCAGGCAATTATGGCAATCAGGTGCGTTTTCCGGCCAATATGAAAGAGACTATTGCCGTGGGGGCGGTTGCAGCTGACGGCACAGTGCCGGAATTTTCCTGCCGCGGCTGGGATTTGGATTTTATTGCTCCAGGCGTTGATATTTATTCCACTACAATGGATGGGGCCTGGGGAAATAATAGCGGAACCTCTATGGCTGCTCCGCATGTGACAGGTCTTGCGGCGCTGGCTGCGGCAGCCGGAGCTAATGGCCCGGAGGAAGTGCGCGCAGTCTTGAAAAATGCTGCGACTCAGCTTTCAACTGTGCCTTATGCTATATGGCAGGGCTCAGGCCTGATAGATGCTGCAAAAATTAAAAAACCTTAAATCATTTCTTGTTCTTTAATTTATTTTTGTATTTCCGTATGGCAGCAAAACATCAAGCGGTTTTATTATAAGGCTATATCTCCCGTCATGCTGAATTTATTTCAACATCTCCACGGCTTAAAGAGGTTCTGAGATAAGTTCAGGATACGATGAAGTAATATTTGCGTTCTTTATAATTACACTGTATCAATACTTTTCTTTAACAGAGCCATCTTATTTATAAAGTTCCAGGCTAGACAGGCAATTTGCTAGCTGTTGTTTCATTTTTTCGGCCAGATTTCTGTCTTTCATGTATTTCAGGTTAAGGCGCACTATTTCAGCGCAGCATTCAGCAGCAGCTTTAAGCAGTGTTTCTGCGGCAAAATAATCAGACATTATTCTGGGAGAAAGATTTTGCTTTATTTTCTGAAGCTCTAGCACGGCTTCAGCGGAAAGCATTGCTGTGCGCAACGGAACTTCTGCCGCATGCGCTAAGGCTGTCTGTATTGCCTTAGCCCTCTCTCCAGATGAAATATTTACTTCTTTTGATGCCTTCATATAGGCATCAAAAGCTTCCGCATCTGCTGATATGCTTTTCATTAGCTCTGATTTAAGGGCTTTTATTTTAGGAAGGGCAATTTGCAGCATGGCTTTGCTTTCATGCGGCACATATTTTGACTTGGCGGATATGCCAGCTATCATTTCTACAAGCGCACAGCCCATGGCCGCGCTAATCGCTCCAGCGGCCCCTCCTCCTGGGGTGTGTGAGCTTTCTGATAATGAACCGATAAGCAAAAAAGCTGCTTCTTGCCATTTTTCTGTCATGCTTATATTGTAAAAAAAAGCTGGGCGGCATATACAGACTTTTATATAATATCATAATAAGGATTTCTTTATGTTTCTCACTAAAGATCATTTTAAACATCTGCTTAAACAGGCTCTTGAGCATATATATGAGGGCAATGATGATTCAATTTACGGAGCTATAGGCGCAGATGGCGACATGAAACATGATATTGTTGTAGTGTTCTTTTATGAGAAAGAGCGTATTATCTTTAATGCAAATTCACCGGATATGTCGCTTGAAGGCAAGCATACGGCAGATATACTTTTTTTTGTGAATAAATGGAATACAGAGTATCTGAATCAGTGCTGTTTTTATGATGAGAATCTGAATAAAATTATAATGACAGGGGCTTTGTTCACGGATGTATCCATAAGCGATGAATATGTGCTGGAGAATTTTATTCATTTTCATATAAGCACTGCAATACGTTTTTTTACTGAGGCAGAGAAATTTTTGTCAGGAACTGGCAAAGAATAAGTTTTATTGAAAGGCTAGTTTTTTTGTGCTATAATATATTAAGTGATGACCAAGGGGTTATGGTGTAGCCTGGTTAACACGTCGCCCTGTCAAGGCGAAGATCGCGGGTTCGAATCCCGTTGACCCCGCCACTGAAAGCCGCTGGCGTAAGCTGGCGGCTTTTTAATTTATCCCATTGCCAATAGCGGGAGGCCAGTGCTGGTCAGTCGCGGTCAACGCGTTGCCGCAAGTCCGAACATAGTTCGGCTCGCGGCCTCCTCTCAACCGCATTAAGCGGTTTCCGAGGTT
>JAILAB010000045.1 GCA_024681855.1 Elusimicrobiales bacterium | reverse complement strand
AATAATATTCACAAAAAAAATAATATCACCGTTTATAAATAAACGATAATATTAATATTATATATACCTTAATTAAAAGATGTAACTATATAATATAATTGAACAAAAAAAGCAGGGATTTCTCCCTGCTTTTTCTTTAATAAAAATACTTTTGTTTATTTCTTTGTTGAATCAACTTGAATAAAAGGAACTGCTCCGCCATTATAATATGGGAGTACTCCATTCCATTTTTCAATGGCTTTTATCTGTGCTTCAACTTTACGCAGCTCAATAAGGCTTGGAGTTACAGCTTCACGCTGCATTCTCAAAGATTCAGCTTCAGCCCTAGCCTTAGCAATCTGCTGTTCGGCATCCTTCTTTGCTTTTTCAACCAGCTTTTCAGCCATCTTTGCCTGCTGTTCGGCAACCTGCTTGTCCTCAACTGCCTTAAGGAACTGCGCTGAAAAATCAAGATCAACTATTGAAATATCAGTAACTATAATCTGTTTTTCATAAAGGACTTCTTTTACGATTTTATTAAGTTCCTCTACCAGCATTGAACGGTTCGTTATGATAGCATCCGCAGAGTATTTTGCAACTATGGATTTAAAGCGCTCCTGAACCATGGGGTCAACAATGCTTTTTACATAACCTTTGCCAAGATTCCTGTAAACAGATTCGACGGTATCCTGCTGTATGCGGTGATTTACCACAAGATAGGAATTAACTGTCTGAAGGTCTTTTGAGAAAGCCTGCGTTCTTATATCAGCGCGCTGTATCTGTATAGAAAATTTAACTATTTCATCAAAAAAAGGAAGCTTAAAATGAAGTCCCTCGCCGTAAGACCCATTAACGGCTCCAAGCCGCGTTTTTACGGCAACTTCTCCAGGCTCCACAATGAAATAAGATGAAAAGCCAATCATCAAAACAAAAAAAGCTATTATTGTCCAGCCAGTTGCTTTTGATGTGAAATCCTTCAGTTCTTTGAAATTATCCATTTTAGGCACAGTTCCTCCAATTTTATTCACTAATAAGAAATCGTCTGCCCTTAAATGAGCAAACTCTATTTAAAATTATACTTAATCATAAAGAAAACATAAATAAGGTAAAATAATCATTGAGGAAAAGCCTATGACAATTAATGAAAAAGAACTGACAGAGAAAGCTTCAAAAATAAAAATGCTTCTTATGGATGTAGATGGAGTGCTTACAGACGGAAAAATGTATTTCATTCCGGGCCCAGACGGAAAAATGGTTGAATTCAAAGGTTTTAATTCCTTAGACGGAATTGGGCTTAGGCTTTTGAACCAGTTCGGAATAAAAACAGGAATAATAACAGGAAGAATTTCTCCTGCAACACTGCAGCGGGCTAAAAATCTTGGAATGACACATCTTTATCAGGGTTTTGTTTCAAAACTTGAGCCAATGAAAATAATAGCTAAGGAAGAAAAAATAAAAGCAGATGAGATAGCTTATATAGGCGACGACTGGACAGATATTCCGGCATTGAAAGCGGCAGGTTTAGCATGCGCTCCGGCAAATGCGCGACAAGAGGTAAAAGACAATGCCGATTACATTTCACCATCCAAGGGGGGGGAAGGAGCTGTGCGCGATGCATGTGAACTGATATTATACAGCAAAGGATTGAAAGAACAGATAATGAAACAGGTATCGGAAGCATGCTGGCCTCCCATAATAAAGAAAGAAATTAAGGTAATAACAGGGAAGGAATAATGGGGGAGATATTCACTTCATTCGGAGCCGGAGCTCTTTCTTTTTTCTCTCCATGTATTTTACCGCTGCTGCCTGCATATATGTCAATGCTTTCCGGTTTTTCAGCAGAAGAGCTTAGGAAAGGAAAAGAAAATATTTCTACAGTCAAAATATTGATAAGGGCAGCTCTTTTCTGTCTGGGATTCAGTATAATATTCACAACAATGGGTGCTGCAGCGGCTTCCGTCGGAGGGATGCTTTCAGAACATAAAACAATTCTTTTGCGCATATTCGGAATAATAACCATTCTTTTCGGCCTTCACATTTCCGGACTGCTGAAAATAGGGTTTCTGAATTATGAAAAAAGAATGAAAATAGGAAACGAAGCTGGCAATTCCTGGGGAGCCTTCCTTATGGGAATGGCTTTCGCATTGGGATGGTCTCCCTGTATAGGCCCTGTGCTGGGAGGCATACTTTCCATGGCAATAGTTAAAGGAACCACTTTATCAGGCATTATAATGTTAATGTCTTATTCAGCCGGAATAGCCCTTCCTCTTATGATAACTGCCCTTTTCACTGCAAAGATTTTTTCTCTTTTGAAAAAATTCAGGGGAGCAATGAGATATGTGGAGATAATATCAGGGTTCATGCTGGTATGCCTGGGGATTCTTCTCTTCCTAGATAAACTCATGTTCATAGATTAAAAAATGTCTTTAAATAAAAAAAAAATGCGGTTTTAAGCCGCAGTTTTTTTATTTTCAGCCAGAAATGATCGCTTTCTAATCAATCTATAAGAAAGAGATTTAAGGAACAACCTGAAAAAAGCTTTAAAAGGCTTTTTTCAGGCTTTGTTTTCATTTTTAAGCATTTCCCCCATTATCAGGCAGAAGATTGCCTTCCTGCTCATTTTCAGGCATTTCATCTTCCTCAGGAACTACAGGAACGACAGATGCAACTTTGTCGCCATCATCTAAGCGAAGCAAACGCACACCCTGTGTATTGCGGCTTATGGTTCTCATATCATTGGTGTCCATGCGGATTATCTTGCCTTTTTCGGTCATAACCATGAGCTCATCATCCTTTTCAACGAGATATATGCCAACCACAGTTCCATTGCGCTTATTAGCCTTAATTGTTATAACTCCCAAGCCTCCGCGCTTCTGAACCCTGTACTCGTCAAGGTTAGTGCATTTGCCATAGCCTTCACGGCATACTGTAAGCAGGCGCTTCTGGCTATCAGGCTGTATTATCTCCATTCCTGCCACAATATCCCCGTCGCGAAGATCCACTGCTTTTACGCCCTGGGCTTCGCGGCCTACAGCGCGCACCTGGCTTTCATGGAATCTTATGGACATTCCAAGCTTAGTCCCTATCATTATGTCGTCATTGCCTTCAGTGCAGGCAACACCGGCAAGAATGTCCCCGTCTTCAAGGGAAATAGCTATTATTCCGCTGCGGCGTATATTGGCAAACTTAGAAATAAGAGTTCTCTTTATAACGCCGTTTCTGGTACACATCACTATATAAGAATTGCTGGCTTTAGCCTCTTCAAAAGATCCTATGCTCAAAACGGAAGTAATCTTCTCGTCTTTTATCTGCAGAAGGTTCACTATGGCCTTTCCTCTTGAAGTCCTTGCCGCTTCAGGAATTTCATATCCTTTCAGGGCATAAACCCTTCCGCGGCTGGTAAACATGAGCAAAGTGGAATGAGTTGTTGTTACGAAGAGCTTCTCTATAAAGTCTTCCTCTTTAAGGTCAGATCCCTTTATTCCTTTTCCTCCGCGTCCTTGAACCCGATAAGTCTCAGAAGGAATGCGTTTCACATAGCCGCTATGAGACATGGTTATCACAACCTGTTCTTCGGCGATAAGGTCTTCAAGGTCTATATCGTTCAGGTCATCTTCAATGTCCGTGCGCCTCTTGTCCCCATACTTATTCTTCATTTCCGTCAGCTCATCTTCTATTATTTGAAGAACCTTTGCGGGATTATCAAGTATGGAGCGAAGCTCTTCAATTAGCTTCATAAGCTCATCATGCTCTTTCTGTATGTCTCCTGCTTCAAGCTGCGTAAGCTGATGCAGGCGCATATCCAAAATAGCCTTAGCCTGTATTTCAGTAAGGGCAAAGCTGGTCATAAGCTTATTTTTAGCCTCTGAAACATCTTGTGAATTTTTTATTATTTCCACTACGGCATCTATATTTTGGAGAGCAATTAAATATCCTTCAAGTATGTGGGCTCTAGATAAGGCCTTGCGCAAATCATATTTGGTGCGGTTTACAACAATTTCCCTGCGGTGACGGACATACTGCTGAAGAACTTCCTTTATGCTTAGCACTCTAGGGCGCCCGTCTACAATGGCAAGCATTATTACGCCGAATGAAACAGACATCTGAGTATGCTTGAAAAGCTGATTCAGCACAACCTGCCCATTGCCGTCGCGCTTTATCTCTATTACTATGCGCATTCCATGGCGGTCGCTTTCATCCCTCAAATCAGAAATGTCTGTTATTTTCTTTTCTTTTACCAGATGAGCGATGCTTTCAATAAGAAGAGCCTTGTTAACCTGATAAGGTATTTCATGCACTACTATTATTTCCCGGCCATTCTTAAGTTCCTGCACCTCAGCCCTGGCCTGTATTTTAACGCTGCCGCGGCCAGTTTCAAAATAATCCTTTATGCCCTGGCGGCCTCGTATTATGCCTCCCGTAGGGAAATCCGGGCCTTTCATATACTGCATAAGCTCAATGGAGCTTATGCCAGGATTATGCATCACTGCTATTGTTGCATCGCATACCTCAGCCAGATTATGAGTGGGAATATTCGTAGCCATTCCAACCGCGATTCCTGAAGAACCGTTTACAAGCAGGTTTGGAAGCTTCGCCGGCAAAACAGAAGGCTCTTGCATCGTTCCGTCATAATTCGGCACCATCTTGACTGTTTCTTTTTCAAGATCGTCAAGCATTTCATTGGATATTGTTTCCAGCCTGGCCTCTGTATAACGCATGGCAGCAGCCGGATCACCGTCAACAGAACCAAAGTTTCCCTGGCCTTCAACCAGCGTATAACGCAAATTGAAAGGCTGGGCAAGACGTACCAGAGTGTCATAAATGGATGCGTCGCCATGCGGGTGATATTTACCCATGACATCGCCTACAATTCTGGCTGATTTCTTAGTGGGCTTATTATGCCTCACGCCCATTTCATTCATCGTATAGAGAACTCTGCGGTGAACCGGCTTAAGACCGTCTCTAACATCTGGCAGCGCACGGCCTACTATAACGCTCATTGAATAATCTATATACGAGGATTTCATTTCCTCGTTTATATCTCGGTCAAGAATATTTGCAAAAAGATCTGCCTGGGGCAGGTTTTCCTTATTTTCCATTTAGCTGTTGCTCCTAAAATCAGATATCAAGGTTTTTGACTGTAAGCGCATTCTGCTCAATGAATTCACGGCGAGGCTCAACTTTGTCTCCCATGAGCATTGTGAATGTTTTTTCAGCCTCAGCTTCATCATCAAGGCAAACCTTTAGAAGCTTACGCTTGCTAGGATCCATTGTGGTTTCCCAAAGCTGCTCGGCATTCATTTCGCCAAGGCCTTTATAGCGCTGTATCGTGGCGCTGCCTGCGCCGATGACCATGACTTTTGAAAGCAGCTCTTTCATGTCATGAACTGGTATTTCTTCCTTTTCAGTAACTACCGTAAAAAGGAATTTTTCATCTTTCTTATCTTTAGGTTCCGGATATTCAAAATCCTCAAGCCCATAGCCTAAATTTTTAAGCTTTGCTGATATATTATTGAGTCTGGCAAATTCAGAAAGAATCTGATAAGCAGGGGCGATTTCATCTTCATTTATAGTCTCTTCTGCTATGCCTTGAGCTATGAGCTCCTCTTTCTTAATCTTTATCTGTTCTTGTTCAAACTGGCCATATTCCTCTTCCGTATAAAAATATCTCCAGCTTTCATCGCTCTGTATCACACGATAAAGAGGCACTTTGCCCTGCTTCTGAAATTCAAGGAACTGTTCAAGCGTAAGATTCCTTGTTTCCAGCTGCAGAAGAGTATTCTCAAGCTGTATTATTGTTTCAAGAAGCTCTGTAAGCTTAACATTTTCAATAAAATCATCGTTTCTGCGGGATTTTACGCGGGCTGTACCCGTGGCTTCCTTCATCTGCCACTTCTGCAGCTGATCATCATTATCAAAATATGTTTCAAACTTGCCTTTCTTTACTTTATAGAGAGGAGGCTGGGCTATGTATATATGGCCATTGTCAACAAGCTGGCGCATCTGGCGGTAAAAGAAAGTAAGCAGCAGCGTTCTTATATGCTGGCCGTCCACATCAGCATCGGCCATGATTATTATTTTATGATAACGCAGCTTGTTGATATTGAAACCGTCAGGACCTTCGCCTATGCCTGTGCCTATGGCTGAAATTAGCGTGCGTATGGCATCGCTGGCAACTATTTTGCCAAGCTGAGCCTTCTCAACATTAAGAATTTTTCCGCGAAGAGGAAGTATAGCCTGAAATCCGCGATCGCGGCCCTGTTTGGCTGAACCGCCGGCTGAGTCTCCCTCTACGATGAATATTTCTGATTTGCTCGGGTCTTTTTCTGAACAGTCAGCCAGCTTGCCAGGCAAACCTGAATCCACCAGAGATCCCTTGCGGCGGGCAAGATCTTTTGCCTTTCTGGCAGCTTCCCTTGCTTCAGAAGCGCCTATGGCTTTTTGGCATATTGCCTTTGCCACAGTAGGATTTTCCTCAAAGAAAGTGCCTAAAGCATCGCCTGTAAGCGTGCGCACTATTCCTTCAACTTCTCCATTTCCCAGCTTAGTTTTGGTCTGTCCTTCAAACTGCGGATGAGGTATTTTCACTGATATAACAACGGTAAGGCCCTCGCGCACATCCTCGCCGCCCACAGGCTTATCCTTTGTAAGCTCATACTTCTTGATATAATCGTTTATAATGCGCGTTAAAGATGCCCTGAAGCCGGAAACATGCGTTCCGCCCTCTATGGTCTTAATGTTATTAACAAATGATATAACAGTTTCATTGTAATCCGTATTGTACTGTATCGCGATATCAAGCATGACATCGCCTTCGGTTTTTGATATGGCAATAGGCTCCGGATTTATCGGCGTTTTGTTTGCGTTAAGGTGTTTAACGAAATTAACAAGTCCGCCTTCATAAAAGAAATTGGCTTTCTTTCCGCCATTACGCTCATCCGTTATATTTATACGGCATCCCGGATTAAGGAATGCAAGCTCCCTAAGGCGGCCTGCTATAACATCATAAGAAAAAATCCCGTCACCGAAAATTTCATTATCCGGCTTAAAAATTACATTTGTGCCATGGCGGTTCGTTTCCCCAACAGGAGTCACTTCTGACACAGGCTTGCCCCTGCTGAATTTCTGATTCCACACTTTGCCGTCTCTGCTTACATTAACTTCAAGCCACTCCGAAAGAGCATTTACGCAGGAAACGCCCACGCCATGAAGACCGCCTGAAACCTTGTAAGCGCCTGAATCAAATTTTCCGCCGGCATGAAGAACTGTCAGCACAACTTCCAGCGCAGACTTGCCCTTAAGCCTAGGATCCTTAACTTCAGTCATAGGATCAACCGGAATGCCACGGCCATTGTCTGACACTGAGCATATATTGCCTTCTTTCAAAACAACGTCTATCTTATTGCATCCGCCAGCAAGTATTTCATCTATTGAATTATCTACAACTTCATACACAAGATGATGAAGGCCTTGCAGGCTGGTAGAGCCAATATACATTGCAGGGCGCTTGCGCACTGCCTCCAGCCCTTCCATTACCTGAATGTTAGAGGAATCGTAATTATCCTGTTTTGTTGCCATATACTTCTTTTTACAGCTCCTGTTAAATTTCTGAATCCAGCTTTAAAGCTTTTATCCAGGGTTCATTAAAATATTTATTTATGTTCCTAATTATTTCCGAGGAACGAAGACTTATTTCACTCGCTGCGGCTGATGATTTAGGCTTTACTACAAGACATGGCCCTGTTTTCCCTGCTCTTATGCCAAGAAGCTCGCAAAAACGGCCCATGATGCCTATTTCCTTCTCCCATGCCGCATCAAGCATTGCCAGTTTATCTATGGGAATTCCGCCCATAAACATTGAATTGTCTTCAATAGCATCTTCTGATCTGTCTTTATATGCCTTTTTTTTATAAACTCCATCTCTTAAAGCATTAAAATAAGTTTTCAAAGATGCAAGGCGGCCCATGCGAAAACGGTCCTCATAAAAAAAAGTGCCTTTAGTGGACTGCCTCTTTTTCATTACGGCTTACCAAATTATTTTTATAAATTATCAGCGCAGAGGCATTACTATATAAAGCGGGGTTTCCTCAGCTGCCGTTTTCAATAAAGCAGGCGTTGTCGGTGTTTTGAACTGCAATATTATTTCTCCGGCCGGCACATTCTTTAAAATATCCATTATAAAAAAAGGATTAAAAGAAATCTGAAAATCTTCGCCTTCATAAGAAAGAGGAAGCTCATCTTCAAAATCCATATTTTGTGAAGATGAATTAACAGTAAGAATGCCTTTGCTGAATGAATATTTTACTTTTCTTGAGCCATCCATTGTGCATATTGAAGCGCTTTTGGTTACAGCAAGCAGCGCATCCGAGTCTATTCGCGCTTCCACCTCATGAGTTTGCGGAATTATCTGCTCATAGGCAGGATATGTTCCTTCGGTAAGCCTTGACATGAAATATGTTTTGCCAATCTGAAAGCCGATCTGATTAGATGAAACGCTAACCTGTATTATGGCATCATCTTTTATTCCAGCGCTTTTAATGTATTTAGTTAGCTCATTCATTATCTTTGAAGGAACTATAACGCTAAATTCCTGGCTGCACTGTATTGAAGATGTTGTTTTTATGGCAAGCCTGCGCCCGTCAGTCGCCACAACAGAAAAAACTCCTTCCTTGTATTTCCAAAGAAGCCCGGTAAGATTAGGGCGGTCTTCTTCATTAGAAGCAGAAAAAAGCGTAGCGTTTATCATTTCAGCCGCTTTAATTGCCGGCAATGAAAAAGAAATGCCGTTCTCAATTTCGGGAATGGCCGGATATTCATCTTTTTTAGTTCCGCCCATCTTAATCCTTGATTTACCGCTCTGCAATGTAATGCGGAAAGATTCATCCGAAGAAATGGTCATTTCTTCCTTGCTTCTAAGGTTTGTGACTATTTCCATGAATTTCTTTATAGGAACTGTAACGCTGCCATGTTCCACAACGGTTAAAGGTATGAAATGCTTCACTGCCATTTCAAGATCCGTGAAAGATATCCTTACGCCATCTTCTTCTGTTTCAAGAAGGAAGTTCTGTAATATTGGCATTGTTGAGTTTTTTGCATTCATGCCTGACTGTATGGTTTGGATTTCTTTGACAAAATTTTCCTTAGAAGTAGTTATTTTCATATTCTTCTTCCTCTATAAGAGATTGTTTATAATGTTAAATCTGTTAATTGCCATAATAAAAACTTTTTGACTGAATAAATTTTTTTGCTGACTAATCTGACAATTTCTGTTTCATAAGCGGTTATCTTCATCGTTATTGACATCTTTTATCTTTCTGATAATTTTATTTATCACTTCATTGAAAAAAGGATTTTTTATTTCCTCTTCAATTTTCTTTTCAGCTGCAATTACGGTGGAATGGTTTCTGTTGAATGCTTCGCCTATTTTTTCCTTTGTAAGGTCTGTGTGTTTTACAGAGAGATACATGGCCAAGTGCCTTGGTGTTACAAATTCGCTATCCCTTCTTGAGCTTGTCAGGTCTTTTACGTCAATTTTATATTGATCCGCAACAACCTTCATTATTGTTTTTATATTGATGGGCTGGTCATCAGCCGGGGAACTGAACATTGGCCGCAAAAGTTCCTTCACGCTGTCTATTGTTGCCCTTGCCCCGGTCTGCTGGCAGAAATTGTTTACGGTTCTTAGGCATCCTTCAAGCTCTCTGCCTCCCTTATGAACCTTTTCCGCAATGAAATTTACAATGTCTAGAGGTATGTCAAAATGCCACTGATCATTTTTCTGCCTTAATATGGCGACTCTTGTTTCATAATCAGGCAGGCGTATGTCAGCTACAGTGCCAGACATAAAGCGGGAAATAAGCCTGTCCCCAAGCGCCAGCTCCTGAGGCGGACGGTCTGAAGTTATGACAATTCTTTTCTTTGAGTCAAAAAGCGCATTAAAGGTGTAAAAAAATTCCTCTACGCTTTTTTCTTTTTCAAGAAGAAACTGAACATCATCAAGCAGAAGACAGTCAAGCATTCTGTATTTTTCGCGGAAAGCCTCTGCCTTCTTGTTTCCAACATCCCTGATGTATTCATTTACAAAAGTTTCAGCTGATGAAAGCAGAACTTTTACCTTAGGATTAAGCCTGTAAAGCCCATGCGCTATAGCATGCAGCAAATGCGTTTTGCCAAGGCCGGGCGTGCTGTAAATGAAAAAAGGAGATTGTTTATTGTTAACAAGGGCTTGAGCGGCAGCATAGGCAAACCTGTTTGAAGTTCCCACAATAAAGCTTTCAAAAGTGTAATCAGGGTCAAAAAGGGGGTGAAGGGCCGCAGGATTTGAAAAATTCTGATTAGAGGCATTTTTTTCAGCCAAAATCTCAGCGGCTTTTTTTCTGTATGCTTCCGGCTGCCAGGAAGCTGTTTCTATGCTTTCCGCAGATTGTTTTTCCAAATTTTTGCTATCTGTAAATGCTTCTGCAGCAGGCTGAGCATTAAATGAAGCATCAGCTTTGTTTTCAGCATTTGTCTGCATAAAGCTGTTTTGTGAAGTTTCTGTTTTCTGCTGTAAAACATTATTTTGAACCGGCGATGCGTTTTGAGAAGCTGGCGCTGATTTTTGGAAATCTGCGGATACAGCCCTAGCAGAACGCTGTTCCTGATTAAAGCTTTCCTGTTCAGCTCCGCTTGAAACTGATTTCTCATTTTCTTCAATTATGTATTCCGGCTTAAGATCTTCTTGAAGAAATAAGAGATTTTTAATAAAACTTATTATCTTGTTTTCAAATCTGGCCTGAATGGTCTGCCTGAACATACTGTTAGGCAGCTTAAGCTTGAAAACGCCTTTTTCAAGCGAAACAGGCTTTATTGGAGCAAACCAAAGGTTAACCTTTACCGGTCCTACTTCAGGATCCTGCTTTAAAAATTCCAGCAGCTCCTGCCAGATGTCTTTAAAATCAATAGAGTTATGCACAATGTGTTTATAAAATGTTAATAACTTTTCAGCCTTGTAAGGCGATGCTGCAGCAGCTTTACTGAAACAGCAGGCTTTTTAAAGCTTTTGCGTTAAGTTATAAACATAATGTTAATAAAATGTCAATAACTTCAGGCTAAGCATTAAAAAGAGGGATACTCTTTATAATTATAAATAATATAAAGAAAAGAGCTTTTTTGTCAATAAAAAAGACGCATAAGCGTCTTCTTTACTCATAAGCAAATTTTAATAATTTTATTCGCTTTTTTCCCCATTTGAAGGATTTTCATTTTTTTGGGGAGGATTTTTTTTGTCAGCAGATGTTTTTTGAATTGTTTCTTTTTTGTCTGAACGCCAGCGCTTAAGGTTTTCCGGGTCTTTTACAGCAAATCCTTTTGGTGTTTCAAATACTGCCAGCTTGGCCCTTTTAAGCCTTTCATACAAGATTTCCCCACTTTTAGAGAATGTGAAGCCTGGAGCGTCAAGAACCTTCAGATTTGCCTGCGTAAGCCCTAAAAGATAGAAAGAACTGTCATCATTGCGGCCTAATGCCGCTGTTCTGTCATTTATTGAGCTGAAAGCCTCATCAAACTGTCCCTGGCTTATTCTTGGCGTAAGGGGGTCAATCAGTATGGCTTTCTTTACGCCTGTGAAAAATGCCAGGCGGAAAGTGTCCCTTATGCGGTCTTCAAGGCTTTTTTTAGTGTATTCCACAAAACCGGGGTCATCGGCATCAAGCCATGTCAAATCAGGGTTTTTTTGTGTTTTTTCGTATGAAATAATAGGAATGGCATTATAATAAGTTTTTACTTTTCTATAGGCTATTGAAAGCAATTCCTTGTAAACATTTTTTGCTTCTTCCAGCGTGAAATTTTCTTTAAGGTCTTTCCTTATTTTTGAGTCTTCAACCGGGTCTATGAACAGCAGAAGACAGTTATCTCTATTTTTTTCCATACATTAAAATTATATCATTTATAGAGAAGTCTTTTTTTAACATTTTAAAAGATAAACGGAGCAAACATGGCTGCTGAGAAAAATGCCGTTATATTATACGGAGGAAGCTTCAATCCTCCGCATTCAGGCCATATCTCGCTTGCGGAAGCCGCATATAAGCAGATAAAGCCTGATTTTTTTTATTTCGTGCCTAACTTCCATTCCCCTTTTAAGGAAATGCAGCCGGCTTCTTTTAATGACCGAAGCAAGATGCTTCATCTTGCCGCAGGCGAAAAATTCATGAGCCAGCCAGGCGTGCGCATAAGCTCATGGGAAGAAGATCAGCGCAAGATAGTATACACCTGGAAGACAATAAGGCATTTTAGAAAGATTCATCCTAATTCTAAAATTTATTTTCTCATGGGATCTGACTGCCTGCGCTCATTTAATGATTGGCAGCGCAGCCGGGATATTCTGAAAAACGCTTCCCTTCTTGTTGGCATAAGGCCTGGCTTCAATATAATAGGCGGTGAAGCCCCTTTTGTTCCTCTTAAAGGTCTTTTTCCTGAATCTGCCTCATCAGGCATAAGGACAAATATAATATTAAACAGGAAAACATCCGGAATATGCCTTGCCGTTAGGGAGTATATAAGGAAAAGAGGTTTGTATTTTTCACAGGAAACAAACATGCTCCGCAAAGAATTAAGTCCGCGCCGGTACAGGCATTGCGTCAATGTGGCCCGCTGCGCAGTAAATCTCGCTCATATATGCGCAGTGCCGGAATATCAGGCAGCCATAGCAGGATTACTGCATGACTGTGCCAGGGAGTTAGATGTAGAGGTTTTGAAAGCCATGCGGATAAGCGGCCCGATTCTTGGCAGATACCGCAAAGATGTGGTTAAATATGCCCCTAAGCTGCTTCATGCTTCCGCAGGAGCCATGATAGCACGCGAAAGGTTCGGCATAAAGGACAAGATGATACTCCAGGCCATACATCTTCACGCTACAGGCATGCCTGACATGAACACTCTCAGCAAAATAATATATATGAGCGATTATCTTTCAGCTGAAAGGAATTTTGCGGGCTTAGACGAAATAAGGCAGCTTGCAGAAAAGGATTTTGATGCGGCTTTTGCCGCCATAGTTGAGGCAAAAGCGAAATACAGGGAAGAAAGAAAGTTCTGGGCACATCCTTTAAGCATTCAGTTATGGAAACAGGTATGTTCGGCAAAAGAGAACTGATGGCAATGAGGCTGCTGTTTGCAGTAGCCTCCGCCATGCTTGCCGCAATGTCTTTTTTTCAGCAGCAGTCTCCTGTTTGCCGTGCTCTTGCGGGCCAGTCCATAAGGCCTAATGAAAACCAGGTAATAATAAAAAATAATAAAAATACAAGCGATTTTGCCATTTTGGAAATAGTTTCCGGAGGCATGGAAATCAGCTTTAATGGAATTTTGAATAAAAAAGAAAATAATAAAGAACAGGGAAAAAATAAAACAAAAGAAAAAGAGAAAAAAATTTTTTCCATAAAAGAAAATATTAAAAATTCCTTTAAAAATAATGAAAAATATTTCTTTATTGAAGGTTCAGTGAAAGAAAATATTGAAAATGGATTTTATTTTCTTGAAACATGGCGTTCTCATCCTAAAAACCTTATTGCTGCCATTAAATGGTCATTAAGGTTTGATGTGAAAAGCAATCTTTCAGCCATAGAGAGACTGTTTTTGTTGCAATCGGCTCTCCAGCAGAAAAAAAATACTTTCCGTCCCGGCGCGCATGATAAGCTGCGCATAATAGATGAAAAGGAAAACACGGAAGAAAAAGAAAAATCAGAAAATCAGGAATATAATTCAGATATAAGGATTGAAATAATAAATGCCAGCGGCAAAGAAGGGGCTGAAAAAATGGCGGCGAAATATCTTCAAAGCCGGGGATATGCCGCATATACAGTGCCTGGAATGTTCCTTAAACAGAAAGATTCTGAAATATACTCTTATGGCAGTGAAAAGACTGCGGAAAGAATTAAAGAATTTATCTGCCCTTCCTGTCCGATAAAAAAATCAGAGAAAAAGAAAGGCCTTGATGCCTCTATTGTCATAGGCCAGTCTTTTGACTTTTCCATATTTATGAAAAAAGAAGAGTCTGGCGAAAAAAATATATCCGCAAAAAAGGAAGATAAAAATCATTCAGCCAATAAGAAAAACATTTCGGCAAATAAGAAAAAGAATAAGAATTATTCAAAAATTTCTTCTGCCGGAAAATAATATTTTTGAAGTTAAGAAATAATTTAAGATTTTTTTAAAGTGTCCTGGCCCCTGTTTTGTTGCGTCCCGTATATAAAAACATATAAAATAGAATAAATTTATATTTAGTCTTTTAAGGATAGCTGCCGTAATAATAACAAAGCAATTCCTTAATGCGGCTCAAGGAGCATTAAAATGGACATGGTAAGTATTTTGAAAAGCGCCGTGCAGCGCGGGTCAAGCGATATTCATATCTGTGTTGGCAGGCCTCCGATGATGCGTCTTAACGGTGAAATGATTCCAATTATGGATAATCTGCCCAGCCTTAATTCCGATCAGACAAAAGCCCTTATTTATTCCACTCTTAATTCCGAACAAAAAGCAAAATTTGAGCAAACATGGGAGTTGGATTCCTCTTTTTCATTAAGCGGCGTGTCCCGTTTCCGCCTTAATGTTCTTAATACGAGATATGGCGTTGAAGCAGTGATGAGGATTATCCCTTCAATAATTCCAACGCCTGAACAGCTTGAGCTTTCTCCGTCTATAATGAATTTCGCTAAGCTGCCTAAAGGGCTGGTGCTTGTTACAGGCCCCACGGGATCTGGCAAATCTACTACGCTTGCGTCGCTTATAAACCTTATTAATTTTAATACTAGAAAGCATATTCTTACAATAGAAGATCCCATAGAGTTTACATACGAACCTAAAACTTGCGTGATAAGGCAGCGCGAGGTGGGCCAGCACACAAAGAGTTTTTCTGCGGCACTGCGCTCTGCGCTGCGAGAAGACCCAAATGTGATACTTGTGGGCGAAATGCGCGATCTTGAGACCATTCAGCTTACCGTAACTGCGGCGGAAACCGGACATCTTACATTCGCCACGCTGCATACGCAGGATGCTCCCTCAACAATAGACCGCATTGTTGACGTTTTCCCTACACATCAGCAGGAGCAGATAAGGGTTCAGCTTGCATCATGTCTGCAGGGTGTTGTTTCCCAGATTCTGCTGCCCCGTGCGGACGGCAGAGGCCGCATAGCTGCACGCGAGATAATGATAATGACCCCGGCCATAGCCAATCTTGTGCGCGAGGGAAAGACCCATATGATATACAGTGCTGTTGAAACCGGCGCCAAATTCGGCATGATTCCAATGGACAGGGCTTTGGCCAACCTGGTAATACAGAACAAAATAACCTATGAGACAGCTCTCTCAAAAGCTCATGACAAGGAAGTCATCATGAAACTTTGCGGAAAAGCTATGTAAGGAGGCAAAATGGCGGATCTGGAAAAATTAAAAAAGGTATCACTGTTTTACGGTCTTTCCGATCAGACACTGACGGATTTCAAGGATTATTTCAAGCTGCTCAGTTTTGATTCAGACCATATAATATTCAAGGAAGACTCCGAAGGCGACACAATGTACATAATTGTGGACGGCGAGGTTTTCATAGAAAAAAGGCTTGATGCTGAAGAAGTTGAGCATAAGGTTCTGGCAGTTCTTACTGACGGCGAATTCTTCGGTGAGATGGCAGTTCTTGAAAATCAGAAGCGTTTTGCCCGCGCCAGGGTAGGGCGGCCGTCTACCATATACGAGATACGCCGCAGTGATCTTTACGAATTCATAAAAAAATACCCGGAAAGCGGCATTCATTTTTATAACGGCATTATGAGAACACTGCTTAAACGCCTGCGCCATACTTCAAATGAGCTTACCATGCTCTTTGACCTGTGCCGCCAGCTTATGGTCCAGCATAAAACACCGGCAGACTTTCTTGCCATATCCATTGACGAGATAAGGCCGTATCTTGCCGGAAAATGGAATTTCAATGCGTTCATATACAATATGTTCAACGAGGAATATGATCAGTGTTATGAGTTCACCACTTATGATCAGCCTTCGGAGGAACGCGTTATTCCCGCCAGGCCGGTAAACGGCTGGGCGGATAACCGCACATATTTCATGGTTCTGGAAAGGGACGGCAGAAAACTGGGCTGCGTGCGTTTCTGCAAGGAAATTCCGGTGGAAAAGGCGGAAAAGAACAATCTGGAAACCATACTCAACACCATTTCGTATATAATCAATGCGAATATTGTTGACGTGGAGCACCAGGCAGAGCTTGCCCTGCTGGCAAAACTTAAAAAGGCGAAATCGTACTAATCAGCCTGGTAAACAGAAAAAACGGAAAGCGCCGGGAAAACATTATTTCCCGGCGTTTTTATTGTTGTCCGGAAACACAAGGCCAGGCCGGCGGATATTTATTTACCGTCCTTCCCTGTATTATATGAAGAATGTTTTTTCGTTAACCTGCGTGTTTCATGTTTTGATGAAGCATTGTTGTATCTTTTTTCCTATTATGTATAATAAGTGAAAAGACCAGGGCAGCTGGTGTTCCTGAAAAAACAAAAAGGAGAAATGTCATGAAAAAAATATTAGCCATAGCCGCAATAGCTTTAATGATTCCTGCCGCAGCATATTCTCAGCAGTCTTCTGAACTGGACATAGGTGTGCGTTTGGCCATACCGGTAAATGATACAGGGCTTCAGGGTCTGACAAATGACAATGTTTCATGGGGTAATGCCGGTTTTGGCCTAAACGCGGAACTGCTTACGCAGATTAATGATAATCTGTCCCTGGGGCTTGGTCTTGATTACACTTTCTACGGCGGCGAGGAAGAAAACCTGTTCACAGCCATGGGAGCGCAGAAACTTGAGGTAAGCCCGGAAAGCTATGGCATAACAGCCGCGGCAAGAATAAAACCTGGCGACAGCAGATTCTATTTTCCTGTAGGCATCGGATATTCAGTCGTGAAAGCAAATGTGAAATCCAGCGGGCTTACTAACGGTGACAAGGATTATTCCGACGGGGGTATTTCCTATTATGCCGGCCTGGGTTATTCTGTGACTTCATGGAATTTTGAAGTAAGATATTCTTCACTGCCAAAGGTTAAGGTGGAAAATAACAAAAGCAATAATCTGAATGCCGTGAATATTCTTGTAAAATACAAGTTTGCGCTGTAATAATATTATGCCGGTAAATAAAAAAGCGGGAATTTTCCCGCTTTTTTTATGCCCTGATTATGTTTTGCCTGTTAAGACTATATTTTATTCTCATAAATATTCTTTGCCTGTGGGGTCAAGCACGGTAAATTCCACACTGTCGGCTGTTATCTGTATTTCGTAAAATCCCTCTGTTGAAGGATTTTCTGCCATGTCATCCATAACATAAAACACGATTGTTTTTTCTCCAAGCATTTCTTCTTCCAGCATACTATAACACTTAAATTTGCCTGTAATGCCTGAATATTCTTTGACACCGTTGAAAACAAGGCTTATTGGAACAACATCAGGGGAATTTTCATTGAACCAAGGCTGCTCAAAGGTGCAGAAATCTATACGCATGGAAATAGTTTTCTTTCCTTTGTCGTATGTTATGGTTTCTAATGCACTGTCGTGAAATGAATAATTTTTGTTTAATTCTAATAATGTCATTTTTTTCATTTATGTTCCCATTTCCATACTTCTTTTGCGTTTTCTATTGCATCTTTTGACATATTTGTAAAATAAATATCCGTTATTTTCCTGTTTTTGCCAAAGCCAAAAATCAAATCTCCGCATTTTGCGTAAAATCTTGCCTTTTCCGTATGAAAGTTTATGTGTATGCCGTCAGAATAAACATCAACAAAAAATCATCGCAGTACATATTCCGTGACAACTTGAAACCAACATATTTTTCTTCAAAATTTGGCAATGAGAGAGTATTTTCATAAAAACGGAATTTATTGGAACATATAAGCCTGACTTCCATTACATAATTTGCTTGTGAGTCGCAGGACATTTCCAATAATGAAGCATTCCCCTGACTTATAAAGCTGTACTCAGGTACACCGTTTGCAATATCGTCCTTATTGCTGCAATGGTATATTACTGCGAAATAATCATCTGTCTCGTAATAACCTGTGATTTTGTGTGATATGTAGGCTTTCATTTGCTTGTTCAAATAGGCTCAAATC
>JAILAB010000033.1 GCA_024681855.1 Elusimicrobiales bacterium | reverse complement strand
AAATGCGCATGTGTTTCTATAAATTCCATATTATTCAAATCCCGATATCAGACTCTGATTAAAAGACATTCAGCGGAACAGGTATTTTACAGCAATACCGCCCGTAAGCCTTGAAGACATGCTGTCAGTTCCGTCATAATGGCTGTATAAAAGCGTTTTTCCGTAAATTCCGGCTGAAAAATTATCCGTTATTTTATAATGCGCATCAAGATTCAGGAAAACATCAGTCATTTCAGGCGAATCCGGCATATAGTCTGTTTCCGCCTCCGCCTTAAGCATTATTCTGCCGTGTTTGGTCCAGGCGCCGGCATAAAAGTAAAAATAGTCATTGCTCTTTCTTATCTGTTTTATGCCCCTGTCATAAAAAACGCTCATATAAGGCTTTATTGTTTTATCAAGCAGCAGATCAAGGCAGAACTGGAACTGCAGCGTATTATATCTGTCCATGCCTTCAGGCCTGAACTCCGTGTAATAAAGATTAAGAAGAATATCAGAATTTTCAGATGTGGCGATAAAACGGCTTAATCCGGCATACCAGTACCTTGACTGATAATCGGGAAATCCCTCCGGCCTGTTCCACGCATTAGAGAAACCCGCTATGGCATACCAGTAACCGTCTATGCTGTAGGAAATTTCTTCGGCAAGGTTTAAAGTTTTTTCCGTGACTCCGGCTGTTTTTGTTTTTGAATAGTCAAAATAAGTTGTTACAAGCGTATTTCCCGCATCAGGGGCATAAAAAGGATCATGTATTTCCGCATCAGCGTATACTGCGGCTGGCGCAAATACAAACAATATTGTCAGAATAAATTTTTTCAGATTCATAATAATATATTTATTGTAGTAAATATGGCGCATTTAACTGTTCCTGCTTAAACATGCATGGAATTCAAAAACGGCGCAGACAAAAATATTCTGCCTGCGCAGCTTCTGGCGTATTATCCACTATATCAGCAGATATTTACAATTCTATCTCTTCACCCTCGTCTATTATAAGACGGTCAGGGGCATTGAACTGTTCCGCGCGTTTCCTGTCAAAGAATACGCCCTGTCTGGAAATGATATGGTACGGTATATTGTGCTTCGCCTTAACCAGCCTGGCACATTCTGCGGCCTCGTCAAGATCCATATTGTATGTGCCGTCTGCGCAGAAAAAGGCATAATCAATATTTTTTTCCGCAAGCTGCGGCATCTGCCTTGTCTTTGAAGTATCGCCGGAAACATATACTGATTTGCCGCCTGAAAGCGTGATTATGTAGCCCACGCATTCCTTAACGTCGTGGTTTTTGTTGTATCCGGCCTCAACCGCCTCAATTCTGGCATATCCCAGGTCAAAGGACTGATGTTTTCCGTCTTTCAGGGCTTCTTTCCAGGTAATGATCTGGCAGTCCGCATTGCGGTTTTTTATTTTATCAGTCTGCGTATGGTCAAAATGATTATGCGTGACAAGAATAAGATCTGCCGCCGGGGAATACATTTTTTCGTTTCCGGCGAACGGGTCAATATAAATGACTTTGCCTTCCGCCGTAGTTATTCTAAGGCTGCCATGCCCCATGTAAAGCAGTCTGGCGCTGCCTTTTTCCGCACTGTTTTCCAGCACTGACTGTTTTTCCTGATTTTCCGGCGCATTGCCATTATCAGCATTCTGATTTCCCGAAGATGTTCCGCCGCAGGCAGAAACCAGCGGCAGAAGACAGATTGAAAACAGTATATTTGATAAAACCTTCATAAATCCTCCTGTTTTTCTTAAAAAATTTTCTGATTTTTCCTAAATTTTTCTTTTTCCGTACATTATCCTGACAATGTTAACTATCCTTGTCTTGTTGTCTGGCAAATAAAATACTACATAATTGCCTTCAGCAAAAAATCTTATGCCTTTGTTTCTCCACGGTTCTTCGATATGGACAGGATGCCTTAGCGGCATTTTATCAAGAGTGGCTATAAAACGCATAATGCGTCTTATCTGTTCTGCAGCGACTTTCTGAGAAAGCAGATTAATGGATATGTAACTGTAAATTGACTCCAGATCAGCAAGTGATTTTGCAGAATATTTTATTTTCCAGCTCATATCCCTAATTTTTTATGCAGATATTCTTTTGCCTCATCATCAGAAAAAGTCTTGCCATTTTCAATGTCGTCAATGCCTTCCGCAATGGCGGCATCAAACTCTGTTTTGTCCAGTTCATTTAAAAAAAGCGGTATATTCTTTTTCAATTTGATCTCAAAAGGCAGCCCCTGATGAATGATGACCTGTCTGAAAAAAATATCCACTGCGTTAGACATGGAAATGCCAAGTCTGCCAAGCACGGCCTCTGCCTGTTCCTTTATCTGTGGGTCAACCCTTGCGAATATGCTGGAAGATTTTGCCATAATTCAGTCTCCTTAAAATCAAGTATAGCAGAATACATTGCAATCTGCAATATAAACGCAATACATCATACAGAAAAGCGACAAAACGGAGTATCTCAACTGAATACGGCAAATCCCCTTGGAGCAAGGGTGATTTTTCCGGCAGCCTCCGTCACGCCTTCTGACAGGATTATTCTGCCGTGTACTGATTCTGCCGTCTGTACTGAATCTGAACAGTTCATAATGCAGACTGTCCGGCTGCTGCCATTCTTTCTTTCAAAGGCAAGAAGAGGCTCTTCGTATTCCTTCAGGAATGAGAATTTTCCGTCTTTTACCGCTGGGCAGGTTTTGCGTATTTCTATAATGCGGCGGTAAAAATCATAAATGCCGCCTTTCCACAGGCTTTTCCTGCTCCATGGCATTGTGCGGCGGGTTCCATTATTAAGCGCACCGTCCAGGCCGATTTCCTCGCCGTAATAAATATTTACCGCACCTGGGAACAGCATACTGAATACTATGGCCTGCTTCATTCGGGCAATATCGCCGCCGTAGGCCGTGGGCATTCTGTCCGTGTCATGGCTGCTCATCATATTCATCTGATTGAGCGTTGTTTCCCATGAATACGAGGAGATCAGCTTTTCAATCTCCTCAATGATTTTTTTTCTGTTCCAGGCTTTAAGTTCTTTCCCGGCGTATTTATGGGTAACGCCTATTTTGTCGCCAGCAAAATAGCATATACATGGCAGGCTAAGCCGGTAATTCATAACTGCATCAAACATATCGCCCTTAAGCCATTTTGAACCGTCGCCCCATATCTCGCCGGTAATATAACAGTCAGGATTTACCGCCTTGCATACTTTTCGGAAATCACGCCAGAAATCCTGTCCGTTTATTTCCTCCGGCACGTCCAGCCGCCAGCCGTCTATGCCTTTTTTAAGCCAGTATTCAGCAACTTTCAGTATGAATGAACGCACTTCCCTGTTTTTGTAATTCAGTTTGGGCAGGGCGGGCAGTCCCCACCAGCAGTGATAGTTCGGGCCTTCACCCTCGTGAAAATTATATGCCCGAACAGGATAATCATGTATTATGAACCAGTCCCTGTAAGGCGAGGATTCTCCACATTCAAGAACATGATTAAACTGGAAGAATCCGCGGCTTGCATGATTGAAAACGCCGTCCAGAATCACTTTTATTCCAAGTTCATGGGCTTTTTGCAGAAAATCGTCAAATGCCGCATTCCCGCCAAGAACCGGGTCAACATTGAAATAGTCATGCGTATGGTAGCGGTGATTTGAACAGCTTGCAAAAATGGGATTGAAATAAACCGCATCTATGCCTAATTCTTTAAGATACGGAAGTTTCTCAGCCGCGCCTTTGAGGTTACCACCCTTGAAGCCATAAGGCGTTTCCGGCGAATCCCAAGGCTCAAATAGTCCAGCCTGTTCAGGATCTTTCGCCCTTGCGAATGAATCTGGGTAAATCTGATAAATAACTGCGTTCTGTATCCAAGGAATTGTTTTCATAAGTATATTTTATGTTTTTCAGCGCTGTTTTCGCCGCAAAAACGCGCATATGGCTGACTGAACATAAAAACAGCCGCTGCGCGCGGCTGTTTTTATTACAAATGTTTTCTGTTTTTTCTTTATTTCTTAGTTCCGCTTTCTTTCTTTTTATCGGCGGAAGGCTCTTCAGCCGGATAACCCACAGGGTGATTAAGCATCATAAGCTGCGTATCTGAAAGGCCAAGAGCTTTTTTCACCGCATCACGGTCCATCATGTGCCGGGGCACGGTAGCGAGACCAAGGGCCACAACGGCAAGATCTATATTCTGGCTTACATATCCGGCATCTTCTGCGGCAAAAGTTTTCTCGGTTCCGTCTTTCCAGCGGAATTTACTTATATCGCTTACCAAAAGCAGAAAAACCGGAGCATTAGCCATGCCTTTCTGTCTTTCCGCAAGATCAGTCCTTATATCTTTCTTTGTTATGGTTTTAAGGCTGTTTTCCTTAGGATTATAAAGACTTACACCGTTTTTGTCAGCCACATATACGGAAATATCCTGTGCGTTTACAGCAGTAGGAGCCGTAAGCAGTCCGCTTTCACGGTTTACGCCAGTAGCGGCCCAGAGCAGGCTGCTAAGGGTTTCCCTGCTTATTTCCTTATCAGAGAATTCCCTTACAGAATGTCTGTTCTGCAGGGCCTCAAAAAGAGTCATTGTTGCTTTTTTATCAGGAGATGGAAGTTTCACTGAAGTTCCTCCGTCGGCGGCTGTACAGTTTACAGCCATCATTGTGCATAATATCAGAAATGCTGTTTTTTTCATGTATACATTTTACAGTATTTGACGCTTTTTATGTAATATTCCGCCATTTTACCGGGAACAAACGTCCGCGACAGTAAAAAACAGCAGGAAAACTGGGCATATAAAAACAGTTCAGGTCAATGCGCAAAAACAAGCGTTACAGCCATAACCGCCATTCCGGCAAGCAGGCCGTAAAGAGATGTATGCTGATCCCCATACTCCCTTGATACCGGCAGAAGCTCGTCAAAGGACAGAAAAATCATAATTCCTGCGGCTACGGCAAAAACTATTCCGAAAAGTTTTTCGCTTAAATACGGCGCGAAAACCAGATAGCCCAGCACCGCTCCTACAAGTTCCGTAAGACCGGTAAAAAAAGCATAAAGAAAGGCTTTTCTTTTCCTGCGCGTGGCGAAGAAAACCGGCATTGCAATAGCTATGCCAACAGGTATATTGTGCACAGCTACCGCTATTGTCATGGGAACAGCCATGGCAGGTTCCTTAAGCGCCGACATGAATATTGCGAAACCTTCCGGCAGATTATGTATTGAAAGCGTTATTGCCGTAAACAGGCCTGTGCGCAGCAGTTTTTCATTGTAGGAATGTCTTTCCATGTGCGCTTCACTGCCATGCTTTTCACCTTCATGATGTTTATGTGAATGATGAAAACTGTGACAGCTGCCGGAAAAATGATCCGCTATGGATATAAGCAGTATGCCGGCAAAGAAAGCGGCAACCGAAACCAGCCCGCCTTTTTCAGCGCCGTAAACCGCTTCAAGGCTTTCATGCGATTCATGCAGAAGCCCTGCCAGCGCAAGGTAAATAAGCACACCGGCGGAAAATCCCATAACCAGCGAAAGTATTTTTTTGCCGTTTGAACGGATAAAAAAAGGCACTACCGCCCCAAGGGAGGTTGCCATGCCGGCAATAAAAGTAAGAAAAAAAGCAACTGATATATTTTCCATTTATCTATGTTCAACTGCAATGAGAATATGTTTTAACGGAATAACTGAAAACCATAAAAAGAATTTTCAGGATTTTGCTTCCGGCAAAGCCGTTTTCTTCGTAAAGATAAAATAAAGCGTTGTAATTACTGCCGATATTATCATTCCGCCGGTTATGGAGGCATTTATCCCCAAACCAAAACCTATTTTGTCATAAAGTATATACGAACCGCATACAACGGTCATGAAAACAGCCGGAACAAGCGTTATCCAGTAATTAATGCCTTTCCTGCGCATAAACACGCTGAAAGTCCACAAGGTTATGCAGGCAAGCGTCTGATTGGCCCAGCCGAAATACATCCAGAGTTTTGTGGTGTCCGTAAGGGAAAGGGCAATGCCGCAGGCAAAAATTATGCTGCTTATCATAAGGCGGTTCTTCCTGTTCTTCTGGCTTATGTTGAAGAAATCCGCCACGTTAAGGCGCAGGGAACGGAAAGCAGTGTCGCCGGAAGTAACAGCCAGCACAACCACGGCAAGCACCGTAAGGAAACCGCCCGCCCGGCCAAGAAGACCTGTGCTTATCTGGCCTACCGTGCCTGCCTGGCCCGCAGTCTTTACAGCTGCCGCTATGGCCTCAGGGTTCTGGTAAAACGCCATGCCGAAAGTGGCCCACATAAGAGCAAGCAGGCCTTCAAGTATCATGGCCCCGTAAAAACAGGGACGGCCATATTTTTCATTTGTAAGGCAGCGCGCCATCATAGGCGACTGGGTAGCATGAAAGCCGCTCAGCGCGCCGCAGGCAACCGTTATGAACAGCAGCGGGAAAACAGGCTGACCGGATGGATGCAGATTAGCGAATGTAATCTGCGGATACCAGGGCTGCGGCAGGAAGCACAGCCTTATGAGCATCCACACCGACATAACCAGCAGGAGCACGGCAAAATAAGGATAAACCCTGCCTATGATTTTATCCACCGAAAACATGGTGGCTATGAAATAATAACCGAAAATAACTGTAAGCCACCACGCAAATGACACAGGGGTAAGATTTGCCAGCATTTTGGCCGGGTTGACCGCAAACACGGTACCTACCAGTATAAGGAAAACGAAAAGGAATATCATCAGCGCATTTCTGCTTTTCCTGCCGAAAACTTCTGACACAAGATCCATTATGCCGCGTCCGTTCATGCGCACAGAGAACATTCCGCTCAGGAAATCGTGCACTGCGCCTGCGAAAATTGAGCCGAACACTATCCACAGCAGACAAACAGGGCCGTAAATTATGCCCAGAACCGCACCGAATATGGGGCCTAAACCCGCTATATTCAGGAACTGCACAAGGAATACTTTCAGCGGCGGCATGGGGACGAAGTCCACCCCGTCCGGGTTGGCAACAGCAGGCGTTTTTCTTCCCGGATCAATGCCTATAACTTTTTCAACAAAAGCGCCGTATAAAAAATATCCTGAAACCAGCAGAAGGGCAGAAACAAAAAACAGAAACATACCTGTGTCAGTCCTCCGTATCTTCCACTATCTTCTTTCTTCCGGAAGCCACCCATGAAAGATAAGATTTCATAAACGGGTCAAGATCCCCGTCCATTACGGCAGAAATCTGCGATGTCTCATGGCCTGTGCGAAGATCCTTCACAAGCTGATAAGGCATGAACACATATGAGCGTATCTGATGGCCCCAGCCTATGGCGCCTTTGGCATCATAATGTTTTTCCATTTCGGCACGCTTTTTGTCCATTTCCATTTCATACAGGCGCGCCTTGAGCATTTTCATGGCAGTTTCCCTGTTCTTGAGCTGGCTGCGCTCAATCTGGCAGGCTACAACTATGCCGGTTGGCTTATGCGTAAGCCTTACGGCTGTTTCTACCTTGTTCACATTCTGACCTCCCGCGCCGCTTGAGCGGTATGTATCCATTTCTATGTCCTTATCCTCAATCTTTATCTCAATATGTTCATCAATATCCGCAAGAACATCAACGGAGGCAAATGAGGTATGGCGGCGCTTATTTGCGTCAAAAGGCGATATGCGCACAAGGCGGTGTACGCCTATTTCACTTTTAAGATATCCATAGGCATAACGGCCTTTAATGAATGCGGACACATTTCGCACTCCTGCCTCTTCGCCAGCAAGAATATCTGTTATGGTAAAATTGAAGCCCTTTGACTGCGCCCAGCGGTTATACATGCGCAGAAGCATATCGGCCCAGTCGCAGGCCTCCGTTCCGCCCGCGCCGGCATGTATGCTCAATATGGCATCGCAATGGTCCAGTTCGCCCGAAAGCTTAAGCTCAAAATCCAAATCGGTAAGCCTTCCGTCAATAGAAGAAAGGACATCCATTATGCCTGACAGCTCAGAGGAATCATCAGCATCGCGCGCAAGCTCATAAAGCACTTTCTGATCTTCAATTTCTCCATGGAGGCCGTCAAGCAGCTCCACATTCTTTTTAATCTCATTCAATTCTTTCAGATGCCGCCTTGCCCTGTCTGCATCATTCCAAAATCCGTCTTCCGATGTCATGGCTTCTTTCTCTTTTACGGAAGCTCTTTTTGCTTCAAGATTAAAAACCTTGGCAGTTTCTAGAAAACGCGCTGAAAGCTCTTCAATTTTATTGTTTATGTCTTTAAATTCCAATGTGCCGGCCATAATATATATATTTTACATTTTTATATTCATAGATATATGCGGAACGGAGTTTTATTGCCGCATAGCTTGAAAAAACAAACCTTTATGATAATTTATAGAATAGTATTATGACTTTTTGGGAGAGACTTAAAGTATGGATTTCTGAAGGCTCGCTGATGCTGGCAGCTCTTTTTGCCATTGTATCGGCACTGGCTTTCTATAAGCTGCCAGTATGGCTTGGCGAGCGTTTCGGAGAAGTATCTGCGGAACAGCTTGCGTTTTTCCTGAAAAACCCTATCAAAGGAGCAGATCCGGCTGTGCAGGCTTCTTTCATTGACAGCCTTATAAAAGAACCTCTTATAATAGCAAGCATAGCGGTATTGCCTGCCATAATTGTTTTTATAATACTTCATATTTTCCGGCTGGACAGGACAAATGAAGAAATAGCCAGGCAAATCCCTGCGCCAAACCCGCTTAAGGGGGCTGCCTTAGCGCTTCTGTTCCTGACAGCATCTGCGGAAGCCGTCTTTCCTTTCATGAACAAAGGCAAGGAATCAGTCATATTCTATAATCCCAAGCCTTCGGAAAATGTGCTTGCCGATCCCCGCTTTTTAATAGCACATGCCGGAGGGGCCATAAACGGCGCTGTGTACACAAACAGCAGGGAAAGCATTGAAAATTCCATTAATAGCGGCTTCAAGATAATAGAGCTTGATCTTGACAAGACATCAGACGGCGAAATAGCGGCCCTTCATGACTGGGATTATTTTAGGGGAATAACCAAAAATGAGAAAAACGGCAAGGCCATGCCGCAGGCGGATTTTCTTGCTCAAAAGATATACGGGAAGTATTCTCCTTTGAATGTTGCCGCAATAAATGATTTCTTTGAAAAAAACGCTGACACAGTGCTGGTAACGGATAAAATAAAGGATTTTAATGCTTTGTTAAAAAATTTCAAGTTTACAAAAAGGCTGATTGTGGAAGTTTTTTCATATTCCGATTATGATAAAGCTCTTGAAGCAGGAATAATATATCCGGCCCTGAACCTCAATAGCATAGGCAAAGCGGAGATTGACCGCATACTGAAAAAGAAAATAAAAATGGTAACCATAAGCGATGTTTTTCTGGAGCAGAACAGGGAGGAAATACTCTGCCTGCACCGCAAAGGCATTACCGTAATGCTTTACGCGCCGACAAAAGTAATAAACAATCCCGAATACCTTAAAAGCGTGCTTGGCAAAACCGTAAGCCTGGCTTATGTGGATTTCTGCTCTCCTAAAAACCCGGAGTGTCGCCGCTGATGTACAGATTCATAGCTTTTGAGCTTCTGTTCGCAGCCGCGGCAATGGCTCTGTTCTATTATCAGATATGGGGAATATTTGGCATAGACGGCTTAAGCATAGACACATTCATATATCTTCTTCAGAAACAAACGCTCATGCCGCTTCTAAAAAGCAGCCTGCTATATATGTTCCCTCCGCTGCTTTTGGCCTTTATTCTTATATCCGCTAAAAAGGAAAAAGCTACAAGGCTGTATTATTATTCGCTCATAGCCTGCGCGGAATTTCTTGCCTTAATGACAATGCTTAACATAACAGAAAAAGCAATAGCAGGCAAGAATCTGGCTGAAAGGCCATCAGCCGCCATAGAAGAAATAAAAGAACTTGCTGCCCATGGAATTTCATCAAAAATGCTGCTCGAGAAAGCAAAACCGGAAGCCTCAAATGAGCCATTGAAAAACTCTAAAAATGAAAACAGAGATGATAATCTGCCAGAGTCAGAAGAACAAAAAGAGGCATCAGAAGAAAATCAGGAAAAAGGAAAAAATGAAAGCCAAACTGGGGCAGAATCCGGCAAAACAGCAGAAAATTCAGATGAAGAAAGGGCAAAGGCTGAAGCAGAAAAAAGAAAACACAGCAAAATGCCGCTGCCAAAAGACAACACTTTTTTCGGAAAAAACTATATTCCTGCAACCAAGGACATCATAGAAGCTCCTGCAGAAAAAAAGAACATAATACTGGTTTTCATGGAAAGCATGGAACAAACCTTTTCGGACGGACAGCTGTGCGGAGCAAATCTTACGCCTTTCCTTAAAGAAACCGCCCATGACAATATTTCTTTCGCAAATTACACAGACGGATATGCCACAAACTGGACACAGGCTGCGCTGATAGCTGCCACAACCGGACTGCCATCCTCTTATCTGTCGGCACAGGCAACCAAGCAGAAAGATGTTAATGATGTCGGCGAAAAAATGCAAGGCTGGCTGTACGGGGTTTATTCCCTAGGGGAAATATTGAGAGACCATGGCTATGAAAGACTGTTTGTCCAAGGCGGCAGCCTGTCATTTTCAGGCGCAAAAAGCTTTCTAGATGAACATGGATTCAAGGGCAAGGCTTTCGGCGCGGACGAGCTAAAAAAATACAAGAAAAAACAGACTTCCTGGGGCATAGCTGATAAAGACATATATGAAATTTTTAGCGACAAGCTCTCAAAGCTGCAGAAGAATCAGCCTTTTTTCGCTGTGCTTACAACAATAGACACGCATCATTACAATGTGCCCAAGGATACGCCTAAAATATTTGACATGCGCTCAAAAGACGTTATTTATCAAGCTGATTCGCTGATGAAGGATTTTCTTAACCGTTTTTATCTGCAGCCTTATTCACAAAACACGGTGCTTATAATCGTAGGAGACCATCTGCGCATGGCAGGCGGGCCTAAAAGCGGTTCAGTTTTCCTTAAAAACATACCAAAGGACAAAAGACGCATTTACAATGTTTTCATAAATTCCAGCAGGGATGAGCTGCCTCTTAACATGCAAAGGACATTCTCGCAGATTGACATGTTCCCAACCATACTTGAAGCTGCCGGATTTACAGTGAAAGGGCACAGGCTTGGCCTTGGCGTTTCGGTTTTCTCAGATGAAAAAACACTTATAGAAAAATATGGCAAGGAAGAGCTTAAGAAAAATCTCATGAAATCAAGCCCGTTATACAGCAGGCTATGGGAATGAAAAAAGCCCCTTGCGAGGGGCTTTTTCAATTTTTATTAAGAGACACTTAAAACTGTTATTTTCTTTTACCAGACTCTGAATCGTCTTTTGCGGCAGCATCCGTTTCGTTTGCTGCTTTAGCCTTTGTCCATCCCAATCCTTCCAGCCAGGCATTCAGATCTTTTTCAGGCGCTCCAGAAGATTCTCCGCGAAAAGCTATGGCATCCAAAATTGTTGCGCCTTTGCCTTCCAACTGTGCGGTAAAATCCTTATTGCAATTAGCCATGCCGCCGCTGCCATGGGTAAAGAAAGGAATTACGGCCTTATCCTTGAGATCGGCATTTTTAATAAAAGAGCTTACAGCCGGGGTTATGGTGCTCCACCAGTTAGGAGAGCCTATAAATACAACCTTGTAAGAATCAAGCTCAGGCATTGTCTTTAATTCGGGAAGGAAGCCTTCATTTATTTCCTTCTTGGCTTCTTTAACAAGCTGCTTATACTCTTTAGGATAAGCTTTTTTTGTTTCTATTTCAAATAAATCAGCATTTGTAATCTTGGCAATCTGTTTTGCCACGGCGCGGGTATTGCCGGAGATTGAATAATAAACCACAAGAGCTTTCTTGCTGCTTATTTCCTGCTTCGCCTGTACCGTTTCAGATGTTTCAGCAGCCGGCTGAGTCTGCGTTTTAGCACACCCGGCAAAGCAGAGCATTGCGGAAAAAATTATAGCTATGTTAGATATTTTCATACTTATATTATATAACTTAATGCTAAGGCATTTTCTAAAGAAAGAGCCTAGAAAATCATAAAAAAATAAACCGGCATAATAAAAATTTCATTATAAAAGTCATCACTCTGCGGATACGCTAAAATCAGTATCCAGCTGAACTTCCACGGCAAATTTAGGATACATTGCGGATACTCTGCGGCTTATATCCTCTCGCAGCTTTTGCTTGTCATGCTCATCAAAACTTACCACAATGTCAAACCTTACTGTTTGAGTTTCCTCATCAAAATAAAAGCCATGAATCTGCAATACATTCTTATATTCCTTAAGTATTTTCAGAATATTCTTTTTCATCTCTATTATTTTCTTGTCTTTGGTATTTATTGAATAAATCCCTATTGCGGTAAGGACAATATTATGTTCTTTCATAACCTTCATGCTGATATTCCTAAGCAGCCCGTCTATTTTGTCCGCAGTGAGAGTATCATTTACCTCCACATGAGCGGAGCCTGTGTATGAGGCAGGGCCATAATTGTTCAGCACGATGTCATAAACTCCTTTCACTTCTTTAAAAGAAAGCATAGTCCGGCTTATTTCCCTTATCAGTTTTTTATCCGTTCTCTCGCCAAGAATTGAAGAAACAGCCTCCCTGGCCATGTCATAGCCGGCCTTTATAATGAGAAAAGATATTATAACACCGAGATATGCTTCAAGCGAAACCTTGCCGCAGATGAATATTATTGCCGCAATAAGCGTAGAAGCGGAGACTATGGAATCCAGCATGGCATCTTTGCCGGAATTTACAAGCGCTGATGAATCAAGCTTTTCCCCTTGTTTTTTGACATATACGCCCAAAACTATTTTCACGGCCACGGCAATGGCTATTATTACTAAAGCATAAACCGAATAATCAGGAACAACGGGGGTAATTATTTTTTTAACAGATTCTATAAGCGATGTTATTCCCGCATACATAACGATAACGGCAATAACGGATGAACTGAGGTATTCTGCCCTGCCATGCCCAAAAGGATGATCCCTGTCCGGCGCTTTATTGGCCAGTTTCGCTCCAATTATGGTTATTAGCGAAGAAGCCGCATCTGAAAGATTGTTAACGGCATCAAGCACAATGGCTATGGAACCGGATGCAAAGCCTATTGCGGCCTTAAAGGCAGACAGCAGAACATTAGCGGCAATGCCAACGATGCTTACCTTGACTATGCCGCTGTTTCTTTCTTTCTGCGATTGAGTTTTGATTATGCCATTGTATTTTTCTAATGTTTCATCCATTTTATTTTATTGCCTTTAAATCATAAAAAACTGTTCTAAAATTAATTTATATATTAGCATTTGCTCCGATAAACTGCTATTGCCAAGCCTTTAAAGATATGCAAATCTTTCAGTTAGATAATTTTACTTTTTCTTATAATATATACCATGGACAGGCTAACCCCAGAACAGCGGAGCAAAAACATGGCAGCCGTTAAAAGCAAGGATACAAAACCGGAACTCAGGCTGCGCAAAGAACTTTGGCGGCGAGGGCTAAGATACCGTAAAAATTGCGGAGAAATTATAGGAAAGCCTGACATAATATTTCCATGGTATAAAATAGCTGTTTTCTGCGATGGGGAATTCTGGCATGGCTATGATTGGGAAAAAAACAAAAGCCGCATTAAAAGCAATACAAAATACTGGCATGCAAAAATAAACCGCAACATGGAACGCGACAATGAAGTAAACATACGGCTGCAGCGCGAAGGCTGGATTCTGCTGCGATATTGGGAACATCAGATACGCAAGAACCTAAGCGAATGCGCAGATGAGATTGAAGCAATAGTAAGAGAAAAAAAGGCAGAATATGCAGCCTGGAATGCAAAATGAGCGCAAAAAACAAAGGCTTTATAATACTAATTAAAAAGCTGAATAAATCAAACACCAATATGACAGAGGCATTAATATGAAAATTTATAAATCATTTGAGCAGTTAATAGGCAATACTCCATTGCTGGAACTTTCCCATATAATGAAGGAAAAGAAACTCAAAGCCAGGCTGCTGCTTAAGCTGGAATGCCTTAATCCGGCAGGAAGCATTAAAGACAGGGCCGCTTTGGCTATGATTAACGATGCAGAACAAACAGGCAGGCTTAAGCCTGGAGCAACAATAATAGAGCCTACTTCCGGCAATACTGGAATAGGGCTTGCCGCAATAGGCACGGCCAGAGGATACAAAGTTAAAATAGTAATGCCGTCCACAATGTCTGCCGAAAGATACAAAATGATGAGCGCATACGGTGCGGAAGTGATACTTTCAGATGGAAAAAAAGGCATGAAAGGAGCAATAGAAATGGCGGAATCCATTGCGGCGGAAACGCCGGGCAGCTTCATACCCGGACAGTTCATAAACCCTGCAAATGCCATGGCGCATTATAATGGAACAGGCCCTGAAATATGGAGAGACACGGACGGAAAAACCGATATTCTGGTAGCCGGCATCGGAACTGGCGGCACAATAACAGGAGCAGGCAAATTCCTTAAAGAAAAGAACCCGGCAATAAAGATTATCGGCGCGGAACCGCTATCATCCCCGTTTCTAACACAGGGAAAATCCGGGCCGCATAAAATACAGGGAATAGGCGCAGGCTTCTGCCCGAAAATACTGGACCGCTCCATAATAGATGAAATAATAGCAGTGCCTGACAGCGAGGCCTATGAATATTCCAGGCTGGCAGGCCGCATTGAAGGAATGCTTGTTGGAATATCATCCGGCGCAGCCATATATGCTGCTGCCATAATCGCTTCCCGCCCAGAAAACACAGGCAAAACCATTGTAATCATTGCTCCTGACGGAGGCGACAGATACCTTTCTACAGAGCTGTTTGGCTAAACACAAATATAAAGCATCTAAACAGCTATGAGAGCAAAAATGAGATGATTAGCTTAAACAGAAATAGCAGCATACAATATGACTAAGACAGAAACAAAAGAGCGAATCAGGAATATAACAGGCGATGAGAAAAGCATATTAAAATACATTTTCTTTAAACAGCCTTCCAGCAAGAAGAACTATACAGGGCTAAAAAATGCAGCTGAGAATTTCATCAGGCATCTGATGAATGCGCTTTATCCTTTTCACCTTGGCCGCTATGAAAAGGGAATATCAGTTGAAAGAAAAAGCCTAAGGGAAATACGCCTTGCAAAAATAAGTTTAAGGCATTCGCTCGGATATGTATGCGGCAAAGGCAGTGCCGAAAATCTGGCGAATGCCTTTTTTTCCAAGCTGCCTTGCCTTAAAGCCTTAATTGAAACAGACATACAGGCGGCGTATGAAGGAGATCCGGCAGCAAAAAGCATTGACGAGGTAATACTGACATATCCGGCATTTCTTGCAATAACGGCCTATCGCTTCGCGCATGAAATTTATATGCTTAAAGTTCCTCTTCTGCCAAGGCTTATCACGGAATACGCTCATAGCCTTACTGGCATAGACATACACCCCGGGGCAATGATAGGAGGATATTTCTTCATAGACCATGGCACAGGCATTGTAATAGGCGAGACAACAGTAATCGGAGAACATGTAAAGCTATATCAGCAAGTCACTCTTGGAGCCAAGAGCTTTGAGCTGGGCCCGGACGGCAAAGCGGTAAAGGGAATAAAGCGCCATCCTGAAATAGGAGATTATGTCGTGATATATGCAGGCGCTACAATACTAGGCGGAAACACGCATATAGGCCATCACTGCGTAATAGGCGGCAATGTATGGCTTACCCATTCCGTAGAGCCATACAATACAGTAACTGTTCAGATTTGCGAAAATAAAACAGATGGCATGAAAGAACCGTTTCAGGAATGATTTGCCGAGAAATTTCAAGCAGATAAACAATGCTTAAGCTTTATTTTATCTTTTGCTGCTGCCTGCTTTCCTTTAAACTTTTCCATGAGGCAGCGGCTTTCTTTATTTGCTCAACTGTCTTATCATCGTTTCCCGTAATATCGACGGTTATGGAAGAATCAGACTGATAAAAAACAAAAGCGCCGCTCAGGTCAGCATTAAAACATTTCTTCACGCCAGAAATGATATCCTCGCCGAAATTTATTGATTTTATCTGATGCTTTTTACCTGGTTCAGGCATATAAAATGAAATAAGCTGCTGAAGGATTATATTTGCCGAAAGGCCTGAACCGGACGCCGCAATGATTATGCCGTCTTCCCGCTCTGAAACATTTATGTTAATGCCTTTTATGCCGGTAGGGCATCTGGTATCATCCAAAAAGCCTGAAAGCCAATCGCTGCCTTGAATTTTCTTAGACGCTGACTTAACCTTGCCCTTAAATTTTGCACTTACATTTTCCATAAAGGATGACTTTTTGCCAGAATCAGTTTTTTTGTCTGAATTCTTTGCTGCAGAGGGAGCAGGAATTTCTGTTGAAAGTTCCCCATTAGCTATAACATCTCCGGCTATCAAAGAAACAGGGGAAACAGCAGCAGAAAAGAAAAAAGCACCTATAAACAAAGAAAAGAAACTGTTTTTCATATTTGCAAAACTAAACATTTAAATAAACTGGATTTTTACCAAGCAAAAATTTTTATCAGTTCTTCTGATGCCAGGCCCAGGCATGGGAAATTATCTTTTCCAATTCGGCATACTGAGGCATCCAGCCAAGCTGTTTTTTTATCAATTCCGAAGAGCCAACAAGGAAATCCGGGTCTCCTGCGCGCCTGCCGGCTATTTTCATTGGAATCTTGCGGCCCGTAACACATTCAGCTGCCTTGATTATATCCAGAACGGAATATCCATTGCCATTGCCAAGATTGAAAGCTGCGCTTTTTCCGCCGGAAATAAGATATTCCAGAGCCAGCCTGTGCGCCTGGGCAAGATCTTCTGTATGTATATAATCCCTTATGCAGGTTCCGTCCGGCGTTTTATAATCATTTCCGAAAACAGATATATATTCCCTGCGGCCCGATGCGGCATCAAGCACTAGCGGAATAAGGTGAGTTTCAGGATTATGCAGCTCTCCGACTTCGCCTTCAGGATCTGCCCCAGCAGCATTAAAATACCGCAATGCCACAAAATTCAAGCCATAAGCCGCGGAATAATCGCGCATAGCCATTTCCATAATCCATTTTGTGCGACCATAAGGATTTACGGGGTTCTGAGGCTGCTGTTCAGTAAGAAGCCTCGGAGGAACTTCCCCATAGGTAGCGCAGGTAGAAGAAAAAATCAGTTTATTTATATTGAAAGCCCTTAATGAGTCTAGCAGATTTATTGTATTAACGACATTGTTCCTATAATATTTAGCCGGGTTGGCTACGCTTTCCCCCACGCTGGCAAAGGCGGCAAAATCAAGCACGGCTTTTATTTTATATTTCCTTAAACATTTTTCAATGTCTTCAATGTTTTTTAGATCGCCTTCAAAAAATTCCCCATAGCAGGCAAGGCGGCGGAACCCTGTGCTAAGGTTATCAAAAACCACGGTTTCAAAGCCATGCCTGTTAAGATGTTTATTAACTTGAGAGCCTATATATCCGGCCCCGCCTATCACGAGTATTTTTCCTTCCATAATATTAATTTATACTTTATTTCAGAATTATTTCCAAATCCTTCTTCTTTGTTCAGCGGCCTGTATCGGGACATAACACTCCTTATTCAACATCTTGTCCCGTTGTGCCTGCAACGCTAATTCGCGCGTAAAAAATAAATATTGCGGCTTTAGATAAAAATATGATAGAATAAACTTATATGCCGACGTAGCTCAGCTGGTAGAGCAACCGCCTTGTAAGCGGTAGGTCGTCAGTTCAATTCTGACCGTCGGCTAACATAATTAGGGCCTGTTCGTCTAGTGGTCTAGGACGTCGCCCTCTCAAGGCGAAGATCACGGGTTCGAATCCCGTACAGGCCGTTTCAGTCAAAAACCGTTTCTGCCATATGGAAACGGTTTTTTTATAGTTAAACACATTTGGCTGCAAGCCGATTAATTGCGGGGCGGAGGCAAAATATAAATTCGCAATAAAAAATAAAGGCTATTTTTAAAGAAAAGTGTTGATACAATGTAATTATAAAGGATGCAGATATTACTTAGTCGTCCTAAACTTGTTTCAGGACCTCATTAAGCCGCAGAGATGCTGAAATAAATTCAGCATGACGGGAAAACTGTAAAATCAATAATCTTCTTATAAAGAGTGATAAATAAACAATCGATTCTTTTTATATAATATGCCTATGGCAATAAGAAAATTTTTCCTATTAAATATTTTAACTGTTCTTATATTTGGCGCGGCCTGCTCTAAAGACAGCGGACAAAGCGAGCAAAAGCAGTATATACCAGAGCCTAGCGCATCGTCGGCTGCTACTGAAAATCAAGCAGGCAGCCCAGCAGACAGTTCCGCAAACGGAAATACGGCAGCTAATACAGAAAATGATAATCCTGCGGAAAAACAAGCAGACACAGTCTCATCTAATTCAGCAGCAGATGCTAATGCCGTGCCAGCTGAGACTGCCGCGCAAAACACATCCAATAATGCTGCACAAGCGAGTGCTTCAAATTCCCTAGCCGCTAATGCTGACAAACAGCAAGATAATGCAAATAATGCCCAATCGGCTGCTTCTGCTCAAGAAACGGCATCTGCCGCTATGGCACAGCAAGCTGCTGCGCAGCCTGCTTCTCAAACTTCGGAGAATGCTTCCAGCCAGCCGGCTGAAAACGAAAATAAACAAACTGAAAATAATCCTGCGGAAAAACTGGAGGAACAAAAAAAAGAATATGAACAGCCTTCTGAGCCTCAAGCGCAGCCTAAAGCTGTATTCGGCCCTTGCGACCGCCTGTACGAATTTCTTAAAGTCTGCTCTCCGTTCAAATGCAGCATAGCTTCCAATTTTCTAGGCCAGCAAATTGACGATGTTTACGAAGTGAAAGGCATACGCAATGGCAAATGCCGCTATGTAACTGGCATACACATGGAAAACAAGAGCAGGGTAACAGAAAGCACAAACATGATATGCAATCTGCCAGAAAAAGAACAGGCAGAAGCCGCATTATACCTTATAGATACAAAAAATCTGAAAAACTCAGACATAACGGGAGTAAAAGACAGCAGCGAAAATGACTTAAATCCTTTCCTAAAATACTCTGCAAACAATCTATGCGTTAAAGCATGTAAAAAGAATCAGAATGAAACAAAACAGATTGTTCTGGAAAATGGACATTTCGTAGAAAAAAATGTACGCTGTCCTTCTGAAGATTAAACTTCTGCATAAAGACAATTGTTAAATAAAAAACCCGGCATTCTCAGCCGGGTTTTTTTAGCTTTTACAGCATTAATATGCTTTCTTATTTTTCAGATGAAGCCTCTTGCTGTTTTACATCTTCTTCCGGAGCGGCAAGAAAGACTTCTGCTTTAATTTCCGCATCATCATCCTTTTCAGCAATCGCAAGGCCTTTCCGGTCAATGCAGCATGCAAGGAGCACATCAGCAAGCGAAGCTTCCAGTGCCTTTATGTCTGCTTTTGATGCTTCTATTTTCAAGCCTGAAACGGGCCATTTTACGCTGCGTTTTTCAGCCGCTTTCTTAGCGCGGACAGCCTCCAGTATCTTCTTTGCCGTAAGATAAACAGAAACTTCCCCTGCTTTCATTTCTTTCATCTCATCAGCTGAAGGCCAGCTGGCCTTATGAACAGAATCGCAGCCATGCTTTGCGGCAGAATGCCATTTCCAAGTCTCATCTGTTATAAAAGGCAGGAAAGGCGCAAAAAGCCTCAAGTAAACGCTTAAAGTCCATTCCAGAGAAGCCTGGGCAGAACGGCGGTCTTCAGGATTGCCTTCATAAGCGCGGCCTTTCACCAGTTCAAGGTAATTGTCGCAGAAATCCCAGAAAGAGGATTCAACCGCCAGGAGAACAGCTGCATACTCAAAATTCCTCATATTCTCCCCAGCCTGGCTCACCAGGATTTTCAGCTGCTCTACCCATGAGCGATCAAGAGCATGCTTTATGTCAGCAGCGGAAAGAGGAGCCTGAGCGCCTCTTATTTGCAGCAAAGCGAATTTAGAAGCATTAAAGAGCTTAGTAACAAGTCTCTTGCCTACTTTAAAAACGCTTTCATCATACATCGTGTCTTGGCCCAGCTTAGCTTTGCCGCTCCAATACCTCAATGCATCTGCGGGATATTTCTGCAGAAGGTTTTCTGGCGTTATAGCCCCGCCCTTTGACTTGCTCATTTTTGAGTGATCATTGGCCACAACCCAGCCGCTAAGGGCTATATTATACCAGGGAATATTGCTCTCATGCATCCATGCCTTTGTTATGGTATAGAAAGCCCAGGAGCGTATTATTTCATGCGCCTGCGGACGCAAATCAGCAGGGAATATCTTAGCATGGCTATCTGAATCTTCGCCCCAGCCGCTTGAAATGAGGGGCGTAAGCGAAGAAGTGGCCCAAGTGTCCATTACGTCAGGGTCGCCAATGAAGCCATTAGGCTTGCCGCGCTGCTCCTCAGAATATCCCGCCGGGCAGTCAGACTGCGGATCCACAGGCAGCTTATCCGGCGTAGCCACAATAGGCTTGGAATAATCAGGATTACATTCTGCATCCAGCGGATACCATACCGGCAGCGGCACGCCGAAATAGCGCTGGCGGCTTATGCACCAGTCCTGATTAAGGCCTTCCACCCATTGCTCATAGCGCTTAAACATATATTCCGGATGCCATTTCACGCGGCGTCCCTGTTCCAGCAGCATTGCCTGATTGTCTAACAGTTTGATGTACCACTGGCGGCATGGCACAAATTCAAGAGGGAGCTCTCCTTTCTCATAGAATTTCACTGCCTGAACAGTAGGCTTCAGTTCTCCAACAAGGTCTCCTGATTCGCGAAGCATTTCAACAGAAACGGCCTTAGCCTTTTTGGCATAAAGCCCGGCAAGCTTAGAATACGCAGCATTGGCTGCCTCGCAATCCGTGCTTTCAAAAGCTCCTTCCCCGAATTTTATGTTCAGGAAACGGCCGTCGCGGCCTATCAGCTGGCGCAGCGGCAGATTTTCCTTGCGCCAGTATTCCACATCGGCTATATCGCCAAATGTACATACCATAAGTATGCCTGTGCCTTTCTCCGGGTCAGCATGCTTTGAAGCCCTTATTGGCACTCTGGCTTTGAAAAGCGGAGTTATGGCATTCTTGCCGAAAAGCTTTTTATATCTTTCATCGCGCGGATTGGCTACAACAGCAACGCAAGCAGCAAGCAGCTCAGGACGGGTTGTTGAGATTATAAATTCGCCGCCGCCCTCAACTTGAAATTTCAAATCATGAAAATTGCCTTTCTGTTCCCTGTCCTCAACCTCTGCCTGGGCCACTGCGGTACGGAATGTGGTATCCCACAGTGCAGGGGTTTCAGCATTGTAAATGCGCCCTTTCTTGAACAGGTCCAGGAAAGATCTCTGCGAAACACGGCGGCAGTATTCGCCGACGGTATTATAGTTCTTTGTCCAGTCTACCGAAATGCCAAGCCTGCGCCAAAGCGCCTCATATTTTTTCTCATCTTCCTTTGTCTGCAAGGCGCAAAGCTCAAGAAAATTCTTTCTGGAAATATTGCGGTATTCCTTAATCTTTCCGGAAATCTTTTCAAATTTTGCCCCAGGCTCATAAGGCACTGACGGATCGCAGCGCACGCCATACAAGTTCTGGACCCGGCGTTCTGTGGGCAAGCCATTGTCATCCCAGCCCATAGGGTAAAATATGTTTTTGCCGCACATGCGCTGATAGCGCGCAATTATGTCCGTCTGCACATAACTGAAAACATGGCCGATGTGCAATGCGCCAGAAACCGTCGGCGGCGGAGTATCTATAACAAAAGTGTTTTTGCGCGGCACTGAAGAGTCATAAGCGTAAATTTTATCATTCTCCCATTCCTGAGCGATTTCAGGTTCTCGCACAAGCGGGTCATAGGCCTTAGGAAGATCTTCCGCAGGCTTCTGTATCTGATCTGTTTCATTATTTTCCATATACTATATTATATTATTTATTGCTCCAGCCGGCCCTAAAACACATTTAAGCCGGAAAAAACAACTCTTGCTTTGAGGACAAATTTCAAATTGCACTGCATAAGAAAAGTATTTGCTTTTATAATTATTTCGTAATACTGAATTTATTTCAGCAAACTTACGGTTTCAAGAGATTGTGAAACAAGATCAGGGCGGAGAAATTTATTGCATTGCGCTTATAATATACACCGTATCAATGCTTTCCTTTAACAGAGCCAAAAAAAGTATTATATGATAAGGCGGCATATAAAGGCGACATAAAGCTGGCGGAAAACCAGTGCCAAAAGCAAGAGCAAAGCCCCTGTTCCAGGAGGACAACATGGATTTCAAGAAAGGACAGATAGAAAGAGCGGCAGAAGCAATAAGCAATGCGAAATGCCTTACGGCCTTTACGGGAGCGGGAATATCCGTTGAAAGCGGCATACCTCCATTCCGAGGCGCAGGCGGCCTCTGGTCAAAATATGACCCGCGCATGATAGAAATAGGCTTCTTCCAGGAAAATCCTGAGCAATCCTGGGCTGAAATAAAAAAGATTTTCTACAGCAGCATGAAAAGCGCAAAACCGAACCCTGCGCATAAAACCCTGGCCGCATGGGAACAGGAGGGACTGCTGAAAGGCATAATAACTCAGAACATAGACAATCTTCATCAGGAAGCCGGAAGCAAGAATGTTTTTGAATTTCACGGCACTGTAAATTACCTGGTATGCACGCAATGCGGCGAGAGATTTTTCCATACCGATGTTGACCTGGGACAAGACATGCCTGCCTGCCCCAAATGCAAGGGGCTGTTAAAGCCTGACTTCGTATTTTACGGCGAAGGCATAAACACGGAAATATACCAAGGCTCTATGCAGCTTGCCAGCAAAAGCGATGTGATGATTGTAGTAGGAACTTCCGGTGAAGTAATGCCAGCCTGCCATATGCCGGTTATAGTAAAGCAGAATGGCGGAACAATAATAGAAATAAACACTCTTCCTTCCGCATACACAGACATGATTTCAGACTTTTATTTTGAGATGAAAGCAGGCGAGATACTTCCTAAGCTGGCAGAAGCCGTGAAAGCCTTACGCCAGTAAATGCATGGAACGAGAACAAGCAGCGAGAACATTTCAGCAAAACTGAAAAGCAGGGTCTCGTAAAGCAAATACATAAGAAGATTATTTATTTTAGTATTTTCCCGTCATGCTGAACATATTTCAGCATCTCTGCGGCTTAATGAGATACTGAAATATGTTCAGGACTAAAGAAGTAATTTTTGCGTCTTTTATAAATATATTGTGCCAATGCCTTTCTTTATTAGAGCCAATTAATAAAACCCCGTCGTCCATGCCGCTTATTTTGCCTGTTAAACAGAAATTCTGATTTCGGAATCAAAATGCGACAATACGTTGTCGCATTCCCCTGCTATACTTTTGTCATACAGGCCAGAACAAAATGTTCAGAGGCCTGAAAATAAAAAGGATGGCATTAATTATGAAAAATGTTGGTTTTTACGGAATGGAACTTAAGGACAGAAAATCACTCCCCATTGCAGATGACAGAATATCTACACTGGGCAGGCTGCATGAGGCCCTACTTCACGCATGGAGCAGGGAAACAGCTTTTCCGGCATTCCGGGACAAATGGAGCAGTTCCAACCCAGCTGCCGGACAATGCAATATTACAGCAATGATAGTTCACGACCTGTTCGGCGGTACAATACACAGAGTACGTCTGGAAGGAGGAATGACTCATTACTTTAATAAAATTGACGGTATTTATGTTGACCTGACAAGCAGCCAGTTCCCGGATTACGCCGGGGAATGCCCCCTTGAGCCAAACACAGAGCGGGGCAGGGAAAAATGCGGCAGCTCGCCCGACACCTGGAACAGATACCGTCTTCTGATAGACAATATCAATGCATGGCTGCTGTCCGAGAGCAATGACGGCAGAATTATACCTCTTATGCCGTCAGGAACTGCTCCTGCAGAAACACGGAAAGGCGGGAAAGCACGCGAAGAAGCAGCAGGCGGGTATGGCATGGCGGCAGAAAAAGGGCATTACACATCAAAAAAGGACGGGAAACCGTCAAAGATAAGACAGGCCCTCGGAGTATGCCCGGAATGTGGCGGGGCATTGGTAAAACGCAGCGGAAAATATGGCGATTTTCTCGGATGCGCTCATTATCCTGAATGCCGTTTCACATTGCCGCTTGAAAAGGCTGAATTTATTGAACCAGGCAAAGACTCCGGCAGCAAAAATGCAGGCCCTTCAGACAAGGCAAATACCCTGTTTGGAAAAAATGCGGCGGAATATTCAGCAGTGAATGAACAGAGCACCGTAGCGAAGGAAAATACAGTGCAGGGCAGGAAGCCGAAAAAAGCTGTAGCCGGGAAAAATACCGGCAGATAAATGCCTGCGGCAAACCGGGGCGGCACAGCTGAATGCCGCCCCAGTATTATCAGCAGTTTGAAGCACGTAATTTTCCATAATTCCGACTGAACCAGGCATTTTTTCAAAGGATCTGTATAAGAATTGTCTTGATTTTGCACTTTGCTTTATAAGAAGATTATTGATTTTATAATTTTCCAGTCATGCTGAATTTATTCCAGCATCTCTATAACACTACTTATTCACATTTTGCCCCGTTGCACATGCAACATTAATCCGCAAAATTTTTTTCATTGACAAAAGTACCTTTCTCTGTTATACTATACTTGTTGTAAATTTAACCATAAAGAGCGCGTGAGGGACAGGCCCGATGACCGCGCAGCAGCCTGCCAGATATGGCAAGGTGCTAAAGCCTGAACGATGGGACTGTGCCGGCGTTCAAATCAATCCGTGCCAGTAAAACAATATGCAGGCAGGCCCCGTCTTACGATGGGGCTTTTTTATTTCCCTCCACGCTCTTTATGGTTCAAAACAAGGAGCGTAATTATGGAATACACAGATATAAATCACGAACTGGAAAAGCACTATAACGCACTGGCAGAATCAGGCGCGTTAAACGGAGATTATGGAAAATACCTGAAACGGAAAGCGAAATTTCCACTTGAATTCTGCCACAATGTGCGCATGGCAAAAAGGCAATGCCTTGAACAGGATTATACGCCAGGCATATATGCTACTGTTTCAATAATCTCGCAGAAAATATGTGAGTTCACACAGCAGAAAAAAGCCACATTCCTTATTCACCCCGGCAGCGGCATTGAGCAGGCTGCCGGCATAGCCGTATGCGTTCCCTGCAATATTTTTACCGTAAAAAACATGGTAATTGAGGCGGCGGATATATTCCTGAGCAATAATTTTGAGCTGTTTGAGCCGTCCTTAGCAGAGGCAGACAGAAAACACAGAAAATGCAGCGGTGATTTTGCCGCACTGGGCTATTTCATAGCGGTATGGCAGGATTTTTATTCCGCAAAATGGAATATTTCAGCGGCGGAAATTTACATCAGTGAAAGCGAAGCTGTAAATGCCGCCAGAAAATATGGGACAAATAGTATTCTTTACCCGGAAAAGAATACAGTCCGATTTTTATATCCGCCGGATTCGCAGATTGCCTGACACCATGCTGGCACAACTTGTTTATATACTTATCCCAAAAACACAATAAGGAAGCCAGATAAAGGAGCAGTTATGGACAATGAAAGCATATTCAAGGAAGAACTTGAAAAAATCAAGGCGGAACTCAAAAAAGAGTTAACCAAAGAATTAGATAAGAAAATAAAAAGAGCCATACGCAAATTTAACAAAGACAGGCTTCTTCTTGAGCTTTATGGCACTAACAATATAAGTTTCATGCTATACTGCATGCATATAATTGTCTATCCCGGCAATGAAAACTTTGCAAAATGGAGATATAAAGCCTACAGCCTTACGGAATGGGAAAACAGGCGTTTTCTGGAACCGGACCAAAAACTTACCGTGCGTGAAATTTTAAAATCATTCTTTGGGGAATGTAATACATTAGATGATTTTGAATGGCAAATAGACAGTGAAATATCAATTATGAAATGCGGAAATCCCAAAATCATAAATACTGAACGAAAATTCAGGGATTACCGCCTTTTTTGCAAGGAATTAGCAGAAATACTGTCAAAAAAACCTGTGGAATACAGCGTTTTTATTTCTCTTGTGGATAAATATCTTGTTAATCCATAAACCTGCCAGAACAAATGATTTTCAAATCATTTTATATTATAAGAGGTTTTAAACCTCTGAATCTTTATAAAAAGAGGCAGAATTATGAAATTTCACAAAATAAACGCAATGGAATACTATGAAAGCAGAAAAGCTGAGATTCTGGCAGAACTTTTGTCAGATATGAAATCAAAAAAAAGAAAACTAATTGCTCTACAATTGAAAAGTGTAAGAGATTTATTAGCAGGAGACCTTAGCCGTCAATTTACCTTGCACAGCATAAAGATCATGCTTTATCCTGATGTGCAGGAACAAAACCATTGGAAAGAAGAGCTGCTCAGTTTGGCAGAAAAACTATATGAAATCAGGCTAAACGGCAATCAGAAGATGTCTATGGATATGCTTATGAACACATTATTTAAAAATTGCGGAAATCTTTATGATTTTGAGAATACTGCAGGCAAAATCATAGAAAGAATGATAGAAAGCCCTATAGATATAGACATTGACAAAAAGTTTGAAGATTACCGGGCATTCTGCAACGAGACAGCGAAACTTATTATCAGCGAAAGAGCAAAGGCAAAGAACAGGCCAGACAAAACAGGCTATGGTGCATACACTACAAACAAATTAGACAAAAATCAATTTATGGCACTAATAGACCGCTATCTTTTAAGTTAGAAAAACAGGAGGCATACATTATGCTGTTTTTCAAAAAGACAAAATCTGATTCTTTCCTTTTGCTATCGCTTTTAGCATTTCCCTAACACGTCCAGTCCTGTATTTTCAGGCCGGGTATTCTTTCAAATTCCTGCGTATTGTGCGTTATAACGGTCAAATCTCGTGAAAGCCCCTGTGCGGCAATAAGAATGTCATAAGCTCCTATCGGTCTGCCATGCCTTTCAAGATAAGCCCTTATTGTACCTGCCGCTTCGGAATCCTTGTCCTCAAAAGGAATAATATTGAATGGGGCAAGGAATATGCGCATTTTCTGCCTTGTGCTGCTGCTCCATCTGCTTTTTTCCGCCCCATATTCCAATTCATAAACGGTAATGGCAGAAATACAAATGTCATCAGGCCGCAATGAGAGAATTTTTTCCTGCAATGCCGGATATTTGCCTTTCATCAGATAAATGCAGATATTCGTATCAAGCAGGTACATCAGATTTCCTCACGTTCCGGCAATGCATCACTGGATGGCTGTTCCCTGTCTGACATAAAATTTTCCGGAAAGGTTCCCATTGTTTCCCGCAAAGGCAGCCAAGGGTCGTCCGTAGGATAAATTATGTACCCTTCGCCTATGCGTCTTATGTAAAATTCCTTTTTGTCCGTGCTTACTTCCTTTGGTATACGCAAGGCCTGGCTGTTGCCGCTTTTGAACACTTTTGCAATAAGCATAATTCCCTCCTTACTATGTATATACATACAGTATATACCAAAACCCATAAAATGTCAACGCAGGGAGAATATTTTACCCGGCATTACAGAGATTTTAGGAAGAAATTTGCCAATTAAGGGGGTGTTTTTCGCAATTTTCGCAAGTAATACCCCCTTAACTGGCAAATAAGATTCAATAAAGATTTTTATTTTAAAACAATACAAAACAATAAAGCATACAATAAAATTTAATCATCTTCTGTTTCATATTTTGTTGCTACCGCCCAATCAGTATCTGTTGGAGACACATGTTCTATTTTTATATTTTCTAAAAATTTAATAAAGTCCTCATTCTTAGTAGCGGCAATTCTGTTTATCATGTTCCAATCAATAGTTTTTTTAGGAACTGGAATAACAATTTCGCTCTCATAAGGCTGATTCTTATTGAGTTTTATAAAACCAATTTTAAAACTTTCGCATAACAGTTTTAATTCTTCTTTTGCCTCATCATCATAAATTCCCTCTGCAACTAAATACGAATAATTTGCCCAGGAAGAATTTGATACAGTCTGAAAGAAAGCCTCTCTTAAATTTTCTAATTTTATAACCCCATCCTTAACCTCAAAAGAGTACAAATAACTTTTTTCTGGAAAAGCGCTTAAACAATCTGCAGCAGCTTTGCAAAAATCTGCTCCTATATATTTAAAACCTACAAGATCTGGATGAAGCCATACATTATAATTTTTTCCTTTTTTATGTGATTTTTTTTCATCAATACGTAATGTTTTTATTTTCAAAGTAGCACAGTAATCAACTAAAACCGGATAAAGAGCTTTTTCAGGTTGATTATTTTTTCTTTTTGTTGAAGCTTCCTGCTGATATTCCAAATCTGCTTCTGAATTTTCATCATTTTCGCTATAAAACAATTTTCGTGGGCTATCAACTGTCACTAAAATTCCGTTGTCTTTATAAAAATTAATTCTTGCCCCAACTTCAGCGGCCCATTGTACTTTTACATCTTCAAGATTTTTTATTCTTTTATTATTAGAATTTTCCAATTTTTTCTTACATTCATCAGGAAACTTATCAGCGATTTTCTCTGCTATTTCTATTGCAGTATATTTTTGTTCTTTTTCCTCTTTTAACAACCTTAAAACTTCTTGACTAAAAATAAATTTTTCTGACATGATAACCCCCTTTTTATATATACCCAAACATATTACAATTTTTCCTTAAGCAGGAAATTTTGCAGGCACATTACCTGTATGCCGTTTATGTTGCCTTCGGACAGTTTGTCAAGCGTGATAAGGTATTTTGGAAAATTGTCCTTGATGGCAAGAAGATTGTCCGTTTCCCGTGAGGAATTTTCCGGCAGCATTACACATACCTGCACATATATTTTTTCTCCGGGCTTCTGCGCTATAAAATCTATTTCCTGTTCCTGCAACTTGCCTATATACACGTCATAGCCACGACGGCATAGCTCCAGATAGACAATGTTCTCAATGGCAGCCGGAAGCATTGACGCATTATACCCCATAAGTCCGTATTTCAGCGAAATATCCCCAAGATAATATTTCTCCTGTGTCTTCAATATGGATTTGCCTATTATGTCGTATCTCTGGCATTTGTGTATTATGAATGCCTGTTCAAGCCATTTCAGGTAATTGTATATGGTCTCCACGGAAAGACGGCGGTTTTCGCTGCGAAGAAATTTGGCTATGGAATTTGCGGAAAAAGTCTTGCCGACATTATCAAGTATGAACCTTACAGTCCTGTCAAACAGGTCCTGCCTGTTCATACGGTGGCGGCGAACTATGTCCCTGGAAACTATCGCCCCATAAATGTCATGCACAACCTGATATGCGGAACGCTCGTCAATGCGGCTGGCGGCAATAAGAGGAAAACCGCCTGTCTTTATGTATTTTTCAAGCATTTCCTGCGATGACAGCCCCTCCCCCCGGAAGAACTCCGAATATTCCCTGAATGACAGGGTATAAACCGGTATGGAAACATATCTGCCGGAAAGATAGGTGGAAATTTCGCCGGACATCAGTTTTGAATTTGAACCAGTCACATAAATATCCGCATTCCCTCCGGACATAAGCTGATTGACGACCTTTTCCCAATTGTCAATTTCCTGAAGCTCGTCAAGAAAAAGATAATGTTTCTGCCCGCCACGCATGGATTTTTTCAGGTCGGCAAGCATTTCCCTGGCAGTCATGCCATCAAGCTCCACGTCCGTATAATTGCGGCTGATTATCTGCTCCCTGCCAATGCCCATTGCTTCAAGCTCTTTTTTTATCATCTCAAATATGGTTGACTTTCCGCAACGGCGTATTCCGGACATAATCTTGATAATAGGAAGGTCCTTGAATTTCAATGCCCTGCTGACATAATCCGGCCTGTTTATCATTTTCTGCTCCATATATACACTATAATAGAAAAACCTGCCTAAAATCAATAGTTTTTCAGCCTTGACTGGAAAAACTTTGCAAAACAAGCAAGTTTTTCGGGGTTATGTATAAAAATTTCCACAATTGCTAATTGCTAATTTGAAAGGGTCAATACATTGTCGCATTGGACTGCTATACTTTTATTATGATGTATGGAAAACAATGATAGCACGATTTACTTGATAATTTCGTACTATTCTGTTATACTTTTAGCACAAGGAGAAAAAAATGTCAATAACAGCTACGGAACTTAAGGCAAATTTAAGCAAATACCTTCTTCTGGCAGCGACAGAAGATGTTTTCATTACCCAATACGGCAAAATAGTGGCAAAACTTACAAATCCCTTTCAGGAAAGGACGGAAATAGCACAATCACTATTCGGAGTTCTTCCGCAGACAGGCACTTTTGAACAGTCCAGGGAAGAAAAAACATCCGAATTATGAAAGTTCTCCTTGATACAAATATAATCGTAGATGTATTGCAGCAAAGGAAGCCCTGGAACATTTATGGAAACAAGATATTCCTTGCTGCGGCCTGCCGTCAGATTGATGCCTGTATAACAGCAAAAGAGGTGGCGGATATTTACTATTTCGCAAAAAAACAGATGAAAGGACAGGAAAACGCCGACAGCAAGGCAAGGGCAATAATAGCAAAACTGCTTTCCCTTTTTGAGGCAATAGACACTTTGGGAAAAGACTGTCAGGATGCTATTGCAATAAACAACAGCGACTACGTGGATGCCTTAATGATAGCCTCCGCAAAACGGTCAGGCATTGACTGCATAATAACAAGGAACGCGGAGCATTTCAGAGCCGCGAATATCCGGATAATGTCGCCGAAGGAATTTGCAGAAGGATTATAATCAAACCATAATTGCTCATTTCTCACTGCTAATTGAATCCGTTTCCCCGGCCATGAACATGGGGAGATCAATCAGTTTTCCTGTTTTCTTGTAATCCGCAAGGCACACTTTTCCATACGAATATTGCAATGATTTATACACTTTTCCTTAGGAAAACCAAAAAGCCCCGCTTTACGGCATGGCTTTCAAGTTAGCAGAAAGCAGTTGTCCGTAAGAAGTTGAGGTCTATTCTCTTCTGGGGCCTGCTTCAATTTATTGTATAATATATTATCTGTTATATACAAAATAATCATTTAAGAGATAATATGTTAACTTCTAATTTTTTAGAAGATTTCAACCCGGCAATGCTTGCCAAAGGGATTGCCGCACGGGCAAAGGCAAGGCGGCTGGAGCTTAATCTTACGCAACAGGCACTTGCAGGGCGTTCCGGCGTAAGCCTCGGGTCGCTCAAAAGATTTGAGGCCACAGGTGAAATTTCCCTAAAATCCCTGCTGGGCATTGCCATAGCTCTTGATTCCGTGCCAGAGTTCAGGCATCTTTTCTCTATAAGAAATTACCAGCATATAGAAGAAATAATAGCATCTGAAAATAAAAAATCCCGCAAAAGAGGCCGCATAAATGATTAAGCCGGTAAAAAGCCTTAAAGTATTTTACGATGGAAAACCCACAGGTACTATTGCGCTCAGAAATGATAATTTATGCTCTTTTGAGTATTCGGCGGAATGGCTAAAAAAAGGTTTTTCCATATCCCCTGTTGCACTGCCATTAAGAGCAGGTGTTTTCACAAGCAGATATGAACCCTTTGAAGGACTTTTCGGCGTGTTCAATGACAGTCTTCCAGATGGCTGGGGACGGCTTCTTTTAGACAGACTGCTGCGACGCAACGGCATAAATCCTGCTTCGCTTTCACCCTTGGACCGCCTGAGCATAGCCGGAGAAAACACAATGGGGGCACTGACATATAGGCCCGCATATACGCTTGATGTTCCACAGGAAGAAAAAACTCTTGAATACCTGGAAAAGGAAGCAAATAAAGTATTAAATGACGATTCCACCGCAGATATTGCCCTGCTTGCGGAAAAATGCGGCAGTTCATGCGGAGCAAGGCCAAAAGCAATGATAAACTTTGACGGCGGGGCATGGCTTATAAAATTCAGGAACTCCCAGGACCCGGCGGATATAGGCCGCATTGAATACGAATACTCACTTATAGCAAAAAAGGCCGGGCTGGAAATGCCTGAAACAAGGCTTTTTGACGGAAAATATTTTGGCGTAAAACGTTTTGACCGGACAAACGGCAGAAAAATACACATTCATACGGCGGCAGGACTGCTTAATGCCGATTTCCGTCTGCCATCGCTGGATTATGAAACTCTTATAAATGCTACCCTGTTTATTACAAAAGACATAAAGGAAGCGGAAAAAATGTTCCGCCTTATGGCATTCAATGTAATAGGGAAAAACAGGGATGACCATGCGAAAAATTTTTCCTTTATATGCAAGGATGGCAAATGGAAACTGTCTCCTGCTTATGACCTTGTCCCTGCTGACGGAATAAACGGGGAACATTCAACATCTGTGCTTGGCAAGGGAAATCCGTCGGAACAGGATATGCTTCGCCTTGCGGAAAAAATAGGAATAAAACCGGTATCGGCAGCTGGTATTATACAACAGGTCAAAGCCGCATTCAGATAAGCAGACATGGATATTTAAGCAGATTCATAATAGAATCAGAATATGCATTCAGCGAGCTTTCAAGTGCTTCTTCAGACATGGATTCGCTTACTATATTTTTTTGATTTTGTATTCATAGTACATGGTTTTACCTGTATTTAAGATGTACTGCCCTGTGTCATGCGGCAGGGCAGCACATAAAGATTGTCATGTTTATTACCAGCGGTAATTAATGCGGGCGTTTATCTGATTCTTTAATTTGCCGGGACTTCCTCCCTGATACAATGGGAACAGATATTCCCCTGCGAAAGCGACATTGCGGGAAAGCCCTATTTCAATTCCGCCACCGCCTGTTATGACGGTTTTGGTTCTTACTTCATTTCTGCTGTAATAGTGCCAATAAGAGTAATAATTAACATATTCATAATAATTATCTTCATATTGTAATTTATATTCATACCGTCCGACGGAAACCGGCAGATAAATGCGGAATGTATTAGACGGGTTAAGCGTCAATTTCATTCGGACCATCCAGCCTTTATATGTATAAAAGGCTTCCCGCCAGCAGTAATCACTTGTTTTACCGATTTTTTCATAACCTGCCCCCAAGGCAAGCCATGGCCACAGGCTGTAAGACAATGTGCCGCCATAAGCTGCCTTTACCGTTGCCGCCTCAACATCATTGCCATAATATCCTATTGGTTCATCGGCAAATGAAGGCTGGGAGAAATAACCTGACAGTTCCCATTTTGGAAGTTCCTGCGCTGCTTCTATAAGAGCTGTGTCTCCGCTGAAATAAACAGAGTTTATGCTATATATTTTTCTGCCTATCTTAATCTTTTTTATGCCGTCAAAAACTGAAATATTTTCCTTTCTTTGGGAAATTTCAGATTTGGCGGCGGATGCAGCAGTTTTTCTCTCCGCTTCTTTTTTAGCCTCTGCCTCCGATTTGGCTTTTGCTTCAGCCTCGGCCTTTGCCTTAGCTTCTTCTTCCGCTTTTTTCTTCTCTTCTGCGGCTCTGCTGGCGGCTTCTTTGCGTCTTTGTGCTGCCATTACAGCTTTTTCCGCCGGAGAATATATGCGTTCCCCGGTGGAGCAGTCCACAGGCACGGAGTTAAGGTTCTCGTCCATGCCATAACATTCCGCCGCCAACGCATAGTGCGGACTGAATGCAGTAAGTGCGGCAAAAACAGCCGCAATACAAATATGTTTCATAAAATTAATCCTTAATGTTTATTTGCCTACCCCTATTTTCTTCAGCAGGCCTTTTTTTGCTTTTGCGGCGGGCTGCTCTGACAGGGAAGTATCTTCTTTGGCATTTTCCCAGTTTTTTATTGTATGGGTATATTTTATGGCCAATGCGCTCGCATGGTATTCAAAAACGTGTTTTTCCTTTGTGCCCTGCTCACGCACATCCTTGCGCCATACACGAACATTTATTATGTCTTCGCCTCCGGCCTCTTTGGCTTTTTTTAGCAGAATTTCTTCTATTATCCCTTTGTCCACATTGTCATTTATGGCGCCTGCGTCCATATTTACGGTGGCAAAAATAAGGTCTTTTATTTCATAGTCCTTAAACTCCGGGCCTCCGACTATGCCGTATTTGCCTGTCAGAGTTCTGAAATCCAGCTGTTTTTTAGGCGAAGACGAACATGCTCCTAATGCAAGGCATAAAACAGCCGCTGTCATAAAATATGTCATTTTGTTTTTCATAGTTGTTCTCCTTAAAAAAACCTGATTAAATTCTACAAACTGATTTTGACGGCATTGCGCCGCACAGGACAAGATTTATGAAAAAAATTCCCCTTTTCCAACGCTGACACAATGCTGTCAAAATCTTCACATAGAATATATTCCATAGACTCTGTTAGAGGAAAGTATTGAGCAAATGCAATGGATTCCGCCGTACTGAACCGCACTGAAATTATTTCAGGCTCTCATTAAAATGTAAAGATGCTGAAACAAGTTCAGCATGACGGGAGAATACTGAAATCAATGCTATTCTTATGCAGGGCAATTCCATAAAGGAAAGAGGAACAGATGTTATGAGCATATCCGACAAAATCAGGAAATATTCGTTTATATTTATACCACGCTGGCATATACCGTTCTTAAAAGACAAATCCTTATGCCTTCAGGGAGAATTTACAGGGAAACATCTGTTTAAATTTGAAATTTACGGCAAATGGAGACGGGAAGATCATGCAGGCCATGACATCATTCTTGAAATATGCGGATATGAATTTCGTTTGGAATTTAGAGATGACCGGCACTGGAACTATGTTGAAGACAGATTCTATATGGACGACGAGCCACAATGCGGCTGGTCCAACCCCGAAAAGTATTATGAGGATATAAAAAAGTTTATTGCAAATCACCCCGAAATTGACAAAGGCTATTACCGCCGCTGCCTTATAGCGTACAAGCTGTACAATCAGATAAGGCCATGGGAAGGAATGGCAATCACTTTTGAGGAATTTGGCGAAATGGTAAGGAAATTTGCTGCCGATTCAGACCTTATGTTCAAACATTACCTGAATCCTGGAGGCTGGCATGAAATATCAAAAATGTATGCAGATGAGATAAACGCACAGTTCTCCGAAGAAAAGCTAATTGCGGAATTTATCACATATAAAAAACCGGAAGACGGCATTTTCTGTTTCCGAAGTTTTATTATAGACGAAAGGGAGGATTTTTCAAGTAAAGGCGGAATAATAATTCTCCCAGAGGAAAAGTCAAGCCATAAATATAAAAGCAGGCAAATAGGCAGAATAATCAGCTGGCTGAAAAACAGACTGAAACCGATAAATCAAGGCCTTCGCCATGAGAACATAATAATGGAAATACTTCGCAAAAGGAAGGAAACAAAATGCTTCAGCTTAGGATATTTTTTCTTCGGAATGTATTTCAGCCCTGTAAAACCACGCAGATATAACAGCGGCAGCCTGTGCATAGAGATTTTAAACGCGGACAGTGAACTTCTTTGCAGAATAGCGGAAGAATTATGTGCCGTCATGAATAAGCCGGAAATACTGCTGAAAGATTACAAAACAGGCAGATTCAGGCGGTTTGAAATATGACCTTGCAGTTTTTCTAAATATTCATAAGCCATTCAAATACATTGAGCGGCTTTATCCCATTATATGACGACACTGGCAGGTAATCCATTGTAAGCAGGAATTTTGGATAGTTGTCCTTTATTTTCCGCAACGGGACTAATTCACGCTGCAATGTCTCTTCGGCAAGGACAGTCTGCGAAACCTGATAATATTCAGTACCTTCGGAATTCAATGCGACAAAATCAATCTCTCTTTCGTCAGCCCTGCCAGTGAAAACCTTGTATCCCCGGCGAGCAAGTTCCAGATAGACTATGTTTTCAAGCATTCTTCCCGTATCCGACACTTGTTTTTCAAGCATGGCCCTGCGGAGACCGATGTCTGCCATATAATATTTCTGTCCGCTTTGCAGATACTGCTTTCCTTTTATGTCATAACGGCTGACTGGGTAAAGGACAAAACATTCCGAAAGGGCTGACACATATTTTTCAACCGTAGGCACAGAAATCCTATATCCGGCAGATGTCATTGCGTCGCTTATTTTCTTTATGGAAACAATGCTGCCTATATTGTCAAACAAAAATCTGATAATGCGGTACAGGTCTTCCGTAGCTGTTATCTTATGCCTTGAAACAATGTCCTTTATTACAATTGAATCCAGAATACCCTTAAGATAAACATCAATTGCCTGCTGTCCTTTCATCGTGATGGTATATGGGAATGAACTTTCCATTATATATGACTGATACAGTTTAGGCAGATTTGATTTATCCTTATGGGCGGAAACATATTCCTTAAATGAAAGCGGAAGCATCTGTATTTCAACATATCTGCCGGAAAGAAGCGTCGCAAGCTCCCCGGAAAGAAGATTGGAATTTGAGCCGGTTATATAAATGTCAAAATCACGCCGCACATAAAGACTGTCAACCGCACGCTGGAATTGTGGGACATTCTGTATTTCGTCAAGAAAAATGTAATTTTTACGTCCTTTCACGGCATGGCTCAATATATGCTCATGAAGTTTAGCCGCATCGCGCAGGCCGTCATTGGCAAATTCCTCAAAATTATAGGACTGTATCTGACGTGGGAGTACCCCGGCTGAAAGCAGATACTTGCGGTAAAGTTCCAGCAGCACTGATTTTCCGCATCGTCGTATGCCGGTAATGACTTTTATAAGCTGTTTTCCCTTAAATAATTTAAGCCTGTTCAGGTATATAGGACGTTCTATCATATAAGATATTCTAACAGACTATTTCCAAAAAGTCAATTTTTTAAACCATAGTTTAAACTTTTGATAAAAATACAGAAAATTTAAAGAGCAGTTTAAATTTTTGCCAAGCCCCAAAAAAATAATTGGGCTATTATTTATTGCTGACGACATGAACCTGATACATAAAGATTACTTTAACAGTACCAAACACCAACAAACATTTTTCCTGAGTTACCCCTGCATACTTTGACAATATGCTGTCAGAAACATATTGCATACTATCTATAACATCATCGGGAGAAAATATGACAGACAATAATTCATGCAATGGCGGCAAGGCTGCGCAGTTTTCAGGCATCTTACATGAAAAAGCTGCGCAAAGGGAAAAGCATTTCCTGGAAGATCTTTCCGGCGGGCTTATAAAGTATTATTCCTTATATACGCATAAGGATCTTATTAAAAGCAGGCTGTCAGATTTAATAACGAACGGGAAATATGACGAAGCTCTTGATTTTTTGAAAGCGATGGAGCAAAGATACACAGACGATCTGTTTTATGCAGAAGAAATGTTGAAAATATACCGCATACAGAAAAATTACGAAAGGGCACTGGAAATGTGCGAAAAAGCATTAGCCATAATCCCTTATGATTCAGACATAGGCAACTGGCACAGAATAGCGGAAACAAAAATGGAAATGCTTGAAGAAAGCGGCCAGACAGAAAAGGCCCAGTCATTCTTTGACAGCGTAATAAACAATGAAAACATTCCAAAAAAAGAAAAAGAATGTTTCGCTCAATACCGATTCCGCTATCTTAAGGAACAGAACAGAAAAAAAGAAGCCATATCATTCCTGGAAAGACAGGACATCCGGGAATATCTTAAAAAGTACAAAATATGGTATTTAACAGAATGCAACAGATACAATGAGGCACTTGTTGAACTTGACAAAGCTATTGTAAGCGGATCTTATAATAACGATGAATACTGCGATTCCCTGACGGAAGCATACAATAAAAAAATGGACATTTTATGCGAAATGGGCAGATTCACCGAAGCAATGGGAATGGTCCACATAATAGCGCACCGTGAAGCGGAAACATCATTCATCAGCAGCCGTAAAACATCAATTAGCAATATGCACCTACATCTTGAAAGCACTTTAAGGCTGAAAAAAGCGCTGGCCTTCTGCTGCCGTCCGGAAAACAGGGAAATTTTCGCCGTAAGCAGAATTCATATTTTAGAAGAACTTAAACGTTATGACGAAGCGCTGGACATTTGCAATGAATACCTGAAAAATCAGGATAACAGCCAGGGAAGGCACTGTGGCGGAACAGATGACATGAGGGAAGAGGTAGAATTCCTAAAAATATCTATTCTTGAAGAACTGGGCAGAAAAGAAGAAATGATTGCCTGCATGAAGGAATTTATGGAAAAAACCAGAAATAACCGGCATAAAGCAAACCTTATGCTTGATCTTGCATATATCTATCTTGAAACAGGAATGTCTGATGACGCGGCAAAACTTCTGCCAGAACTTGAAAAAGGGAATTTTCATCCGCTCTTATACGAGAAACTGGCCGCAGCGGCAACAGCAATAAGGGTAGCAATGCTTGCCAGAGACGGCAGAGAAGAACAGGCCATGAACATTGTAGCGGAATCATGCCTTAAGGAAAAACGCTTTACAAATTATGCCATGATTTACGAAGCCCTTAACAGAAGCGGCCTTTTAAACAAAATGATTGAATCCGCTGCTCCCTCACATACGGAAATGCCAGATTTTCTGCTGCAAATGGCTAAGGATCTGGATTATAATGACCGCACGGCAAAAGCCATAGACCTGCTTAACAGGACACTTGCCAAATGGCCGGGCAACAGAAATGCCATTGAATTAAAAGAAAAAATTGAACAGAACAAAATCTGAACATGAATATTTTTGACAACATGCTGTCAAAATAATGATGTAATATGATATTATATCCAAAATAAGGAGATTCTTTATGAGGCGGACAGGAAAAGACTACGGAGCAATCAGCATAAAATACGGCAAGAATCAGAAAAACGACGGCAAGAATCAGAAAACCATTCAAAGGGTTCATCGTATTCTGACTGTTTTCAGCATACTTATAGCAAACAGGCATGAGGTATCGCTGCAGGACATTCTTAACAGACTAAAGGAGACAAGCCCCGAATACAATGTGTCAATGCGCAGCCTTCGCAGGGACATAGAAGTACTAATGCAATGCGGCTACGATAACAATATAACACAAAGAAGAGGAATGATTTTTTTTGAATTCCACGAGAACAGGGAAGAAAAAAACGCAAAATACGCCATGAAGGAAATTTCCCATAATGATGCCGTAAAAAGCAAGGATTCCTATCTGCGCGAGCTTAATAACGGCCTTATAAAATTTTATGACAGCGGAATGCACAACATGGTTCTGGAACACAAGATTGACGATCTTATCGAAAAAAGACAGTTTCCACAGGCACTTGATCTTGTCAGAACATTAAGGAAGGAATCCCCCGCCAATGTAGAACTTGCCTCAAAGGAACTTGAACTTTCATGCAGAATTGGCGAATACGAAAAAGCAGAAGAAGTATGCCGGCATATCATAGATATATGCGCGAATGATTACAAGACTGCGGGCATGAGAGCTATAAGCGACATGATAGGCTATATAATCAAAGCAATAGAGCTGATAGACCTGGCAGACTCCGAATACAAGGCCAGCGAATTTTTCACTTCGGTTTTTAGCTATGCTGAAAAATATCC
>JAILAB010000073.1 GCA_024681855.1 Elusimicrobiales bacterium | reverse complement strand
CCGTTCCTTATCTCGTTCTTGAGCATCTCGGAATATATTTCCATGTTGGCGACAAGGAAATCCCCCTTGCGCCTTATCCTTTCCCCCAGCACCCCATGAATGCCGTGCTTTTCCGCAGTGGTGAAGTCCTCGCCCAGCATACAGTGTTCATTCACAAGGGGCTTCAGCTTGAAACTGTCCATTGTTTCTTGGCTGAAAAGTTCTTCCTCCGGCCTCAATACGTTATAACCCCTGTCAGGCTCAAGAATCGGGCTTATCTGCCGCTACAAATAAGGAAATATCCCTCTTGATTTTCCTTTTTTATAATTGATAGAATAATTATGTAGCAAAAGCACAAAGCTGTTCTTTAGAGAGTTTTTTGACGCGCCTGTATCTCAACGGATAGAGTCCCAGCCTGCGAAGCTGGTTATCCAGGTTCGATTCCCGGCAGGCGCACCAGATTTGACAGAGATGATATATAAACAATTGTATAAGGAAAGTGGCTTAGATTAAAAAAGCGCTTTCCTTTTTTTTTGCCAAAAACATTATGGAAAACAAAGAAAAAGAAAACAAAGAGAAGAAAACCGGAAAATATGTTTACGACCCTGAAATTGGCAAAGTAATAAAGGTATCAGATGAAATACCGGGGCTCAAAAAAGAGGCACATTCTTCCTCTTCCGAATGTCATCACAAACATCATTGCTGCGACGGTTGCTGCGGGCATTGATTTCCTTAAGTTTTAACTCCATGTTTAGGCCTATGGCATAAACATGAGTGCGGACAGATGCTTAATTAGCGCAAATATTTTTAATTTTTCATGACAGCGAAAAAGAAAGCAAAAGACATAGAAAAAAAATGCCTGGTCATCGGAATAGCCGGCGGATCAGGCTCAGGGAAAACGACCTTTGCAAAACGCATAATAAAGGAATGTTCCAAAATGGGCATTAAGGGCGGAATGTTTTCCTTAGACAATTATTACAAGCCTTTGGAACATCTGCCTTTTGATGAAAGAAAAAAATATAATTTTGACAATCCTGATGCCATAGACTTTGATCTTGCCGCTCAGCAGCTTGAAGAACTATGTTCAGGAAAAACAATATATCAGCCCATTTATGACTTTAAGCGGCATACGAGAGAAGAAAAAAAGACAAGAATCACTCCAAAAGCCCTGATAGTGGTTGAAGGACTTTATACATTATATTTTAAAAAAATCAGCTCTTTGTGCGATTATAAGATTTTCGTTTCAACAGGAATGGTAACCTCAATGCTGCGCAGGGTGGAAAGAGACGTTAAAGAAAGAGGCCGCACAATTGAGGATATAAAAAAACAAATTCTTGCCACAGTGCTGCCGATGTATGAAGCCCATGTCAAGCCGACAATGCGCCATGCCCATTTCATAGTAAACTGGGAAGGCGAAGAAATACCTGACAAGGCAACTGTAGGAATAGTGCGCATGCTGCGTGATCATTTCCGCCTTCCCGGCGCAGGCAAATAATCATCTGCAATTGTTTGCCTTATATGGCAGAGAAATCTTAATTTTTTCCAGCTTAAAACATGGAATAATAGCGCAAAAACTCATTTCCGGCTAATGGCCGCAATCCGCTTACGCTATGGCAGGCTGCCGTAAATCAGCAGTAATTTGTCTGAATTAAGCGCAAAAGATTTTACTTTTCCCCATCTGCGCTGGTTTCCTCTATAAATTTTTAGAATTTTGCCACTTATTCATGTTAATTATATTCTTTTCATGTAATATAAATAAATAATATAATTGTTTCATGGAATGGATATTACAGCTGCCGGTTCTTTTTTTCTCTATAATCATCCATGAATGCGCTCATGGCTGGACCGCTCTGCGTTTTGGCGATGACACCGCATATATGGCTGGCCGCCTTACGCTTAATCCGATGGCTCATGTGGATAAAGCAGGCACTTTTATTATTCCTGCCGTATGCCTGATTTTAGGCCTGCCTGCTATAGGCTGGGCAAAGCCTGTGCCTGTAAATGTTCTAAATCTGAGAAATCCGCGCGCAGACATGGCAAAAGTGGCAGCAGCAGGCCCGATATCAAACATTCTTATGGCGCTAGCAGCTATGATTTTGCTTAAGCTACTGTCTCTAATTACATATCCGGGATCAGTAACGCTGGCTATAGCAACAACATTGCGCTACGCACTGTTCATAAATCTTGGCCTGGCATTCTTCAATCTGATACCAATTTTCCCCTTAGACGGAGGGAACATATTGCTTGGAACGCTTAAAGGCAAGGCTCTAGAAACTTATGCGAAGCACGTTCCTTACGGGATATATATAATACTAGCGCTGGTTCTTCTAGGATTTGTGAGATACATTATTTTCTGGCCGATTTTCTTTTTTTATAATATTTTCTTCTAGAATATCAGATAAAAAACAGCCGCTAAGCAGATAATCAGCAGTAAATTAATGCAGAATTTTCATTAAGATTTTATTTAAGGATAAATTAAGGTTAATTATGGAAAACGATAGCAAAAAGAAAGAAAGAATAGTATCTGGCGCGCGACCAACAGGCCGCCTGCATTTTGGCAATTATTGGGGCTCAATACGCAACTGGATAGAGCTGCAGGACAAATATGAATGCTTTTTTTTCATAGCAGACTGGCATGCGCTAACTACAGGCGCGGAAGAAAAAAGCATTACAATCAAGGAAAATACCAAAGACATGCTGCTAGACCTTATGGCATTAGGATTAGACGTAAATAAATGCGTTTTTTTCAGGCAGTCCGACGTAAAGGCCCATGCAGAACTATCACTTCTGCTTTCAATGATAACGCCTTTAAATCAGCTTTTAAGAAATCCTACCTTTAAAGACCAGCTCAGGGCTTTTTATGAGCAGAAATATAAGGGCCAGGAAAATAAGATGAAAGAGGCGGAAGGAGTAGTAAAGCAGCTGGCTGACTCTTTTGGCGGAGAAGCCCAGGCACTGCAGTCTGACATGGCAGTTTTAGGTTTTCTAGGATATCCTGTGCTAATGGCTGCGGACATAATGCTATATGACGCAAAATACGTGCCTATAGGAAAGGATCAGGTTCCGCATTTGGAAATAACACGCGAACTTGTAAGAAAGTTCAACAAAACCTTTAAGACAAAAGTATTTTCGGAACCTCAGCCGCTTTTCACAAAAACAGAGATAGTTCCTGGCCTGGACGGCAGAAAAATGTCAAAATCAT
>JAILAB010000043.1 GCA_024681855.1 Elusimicrobiales bacterium | reverse complement strand
GTGTCCTGCAGCTGAAGCCCCACGGCGGCCATTTGCCCAAACAAAAAGCCTTTGGCTGTCAGCACTTCGGATAGCAAAGCATCGATTTTTTGATGATCCCATGTAAAATGAGGCCATCCTTCATTTTGATAGATGTAATGTTTCATACCAGCATCTTAACAATAATCTTAACATTTATGCAAGCATAATCTTAACATTTATGCTTATTTGCCGTATAAAATATAATTTCACAAATCTTAACATTTTTATATTAATTATGGCTTAATCCCTGTCCCGCTTTGGAAATAATTGCAGGGGCGCATTACTGAAACAAATAGGCATTACGATTTATTTCAGCATGACGGAAAAAATATAAAATCGATACTCTTCTTATATATAGCTTTATAAATATTCTGTGTTAATGATTTCCTTTAATAAACGGAAAAAACTTAAAGTGCCTAATGTTTATTATATGGGCATTTTTCCTGGCACAAATCGCAGCCGTATGAATAAAGAGGCACGGGAATATCCGAAGGGAATTTAGTTTTTAGCTGCGTGGTAAGAAAGGCATAGCATCTGCCAGGATTCAGCCGCCAGCCTGAAAGGGCTTGCGCGGGGCATGATGTTTCGCATATACGGCAGCTGCCGCAGCCGCGTTCCTCAGGCGCAACCACTTTGCCGGCCCCGCCGCAAAAGCTATTGCATGCGTCTGCCGTCCCAGGCATATCAGGCAATGGGCAAGGGCCGTCCGGCTTTATCCAAAAATTCAGCGTAAGCCCGCCAATAAAAAACCAGCTGCCGAATTTAGGCGAAATTATAAGCGTATTCCGGCCCCGGAAACCTAAGCCGGCAAGACGGGCAAGCTCCTTTTCCATAATTGGAGAAGTGTCACAGAAAACCGAGCCGCATATAGCCGGATTAATTTTCTTAAGGGCATCTCGCACCTCGCGCAATTTTGCCTTAACATCACGATGATAATCGCTCGCCAGAGCATAGCGGGAAATGCGTGCATTTCTGCGGCGAAGCAGCGCCTCCTGCAGGTTCTGCCGCCCGGTGCGGACAAGATAGCCGAAAGCTCCGTCAGGGCCTTTGCTAATTGCCGCCATTTCACTTGCATAGTTGCGGCGGCTGTCCCAATATGGAAATGCGCATACAAGCACTGATTTCGCGCGATGATCCCAAAGCGACAATCTGTTTCTTTTTCCGTCTGCACGGCTTAGATAAGACAGCTCAGCAGGCAGCTCACTTACGCAGCGCATATAACGGGAATGTTCCTCAATGTCAAGGCCGGCATCAGCTATGCCGCAGGCAACAATGCCATGTTCCCTTGCTATGGCAAGAAGTTTCTCTTTAGAAGGATATACGCCTGTGTCTTTATTCACTTTAAATATTGACTATTCCCAAGTAAATTAAGATTTCATGCGGCTGGAACATTCCCATACAGAATACGCCGGCCAAAATGCACGGAACAATGCCTCCGCAAATTCCATTATATCCGTTTTCCTTCCAATAATATCTTTAAGGCTTATTCCTGTTTCCGGGAAACCGCTATTATTAATGTTAATGCCAATGCCTATTATGAGCCATTCCGATTTTTTGCCCATATCCCCTATAACCGCAGCAGATTCAGACAGAACCCCGCTGATTTTGCGCCATTTTTTTACAGACTCATGAAAAACATATACATCATTAGGAAGCTTGACCCTAGCCTGAACGCCATAATTCTTATGCAATACGCCAGATATTGTTTCAGCAACAAGCGCGCTTAAATCGGGAAGGCAGGCAGGAGAAGAATTCGGACGCATAAGCAATGAGAGATAAAGCCCCCCCGGGGCAGATGACCATTTATGATCAAGGCGCCCATAGCCTGCCGTCTGGCTGGCAGCAATAACCGCAGTTCTTTCGGAACATCCGGCCTCTGCCAAAGCCTTAGCAATAAGCTGAGTTGACTCCGTTGATTCAAGGCTTATAATATGCCTTATGCCAGGCAGAAGGCATTTATTCTCTTCAATAAAAGTATTCATAAAAATTCCTTAAAAGATGCCTGAGAAAGAGCAAAAAAAGCAAAGGCAAAGTATTTTGAAAAATCACAGCATTTCCTTACGGCGGCTGCGCTTAATTCCTTTCTTGGTGCCGCTGGAATGTTTTATAGATGCTTTGCCCTTTCTGCCAGTAATTTTCACGCCCTTCAGATTTACTGATGTTATGTCGGCCATGTCTTTTAATTCCGCAAGACGGTCCCGAAGCTCTGCAGCCCTTTCAAAATTCAAATTGTCAGCGGCCTCGCGCATCATTTTTTCCATGTCATCTGCAAGCTGAGAAAGAGCGGAACGGCTCATTTTTCCATATTCGGGCAAAGCCTCGCGCACCGCAGAAGAATTTTTTGGCTCAGGCTTATGCAGCTCGTCATAATCCTGTATCGCCTTTACTATGCTCTTAGGCGTAATGCCATGGGCATTATTATATGCCAGCTGAATATTGCGGCGGCGGTTCATCTCATTAACGGCACGCTCTATGCTGCCAGTAATGCGGTCCGCAAACAATATCACTTCGCCGCCAACATTCCTAGCCGCACGCCCCGCAATCTGTATCAATGTGGTTTCGCTGCGCAGAAAGCCCTCATTGTCAGCATTAAGTATCGCCACTAATGAAACTTCCGGTATGTCCAGTCCTTCGCGCAAAAGATTAATTCCTACCAGAGCATCAAATTCCCCCTTTCGGAAAGCCGCAAGAATTTCCAAACGCTCTAAAGTGTCCATATCAGAGTGCATATAACGGGCTTTCAGGCCTTTTTCCTCCAGATATGAGCTCAAATCCTCAGCAGTTTTTTTAGTAAGCGTAAGCACCAGGCAGCGTTCCTTCTTTGCAGCTCTCTTCGATATTTCCTTTTCCAATGCCTTTATCTGCCCAGTAACAGGAAGCACAGTAACCTTTGGATCAGTAAGGCCAGTAGGGCGTATTATCTGCTCGGCTATGCTGTCTTTAGGGCAACGGGAAAGCTCTATAGGCCCAGG
>JAILAB010000027.1 GCA_024681855.1 Elusimicrobiales bacterium | reverse complement strand
CAAATCAGGCCGCGGAGATGTTTATGCTGTAATAAATATTGCCCTTCCTGAAAAACTTTCAAAAGAACAAATAATTCTGCTGCGAAAGCTTAGGGAAATATCTTAATTTTGCTCAATAAATATCCCCCGGCGTAGCCGGGGATTTTCGGACAACAAAAAGCCCTCCTGTTGAATGAGGAGGGCTTTTTATTTCTTGCTAGTTAAAAATCAGAACTTAACATTCTGAATTTTTTTCTGAAGAGACTTGCTGGGAGCTGTCTTTACGGAAATATCAGAACTGCCTATGCCTCTAGAAGCGGTAAGGCGTTTAAACTGTCCATCGCCACGGACATAAAATATTTCCTTTTCCTGAGAATCTTTAATTATGGTATGAATTTTATACCTGAGCTGAACCTGCATTGCAGCTATAGGATTCTCAGCTGTGCCAACATTTGTTATTGTGGAATCAGGAACTTCAGCAACCATATCAACATTGTAGCCCCATGCTGTGTCCACTTTCAAAGGCTCTACTGTAACACCGGTAAGATATTTTCCTACGCCATTATAATTTCCACCGTATGTATAGTGAACCTGATATTCCACGTCCACGACTTTCATGCCATAGAGATTCTTGCAATAGAAGCCATAGCGCTTTGTCATAGGGGCTTTCCAGCCCTGAAGCTGAGTCCAGTGTGAAATGCCATAAGGAACAGCATTGGCATAATTCACATTGATATTTACGACCGGCTGGCCTTTAGCAATAATCGTAAAAATCTTATCTACCAGGTTAACAATCTGATCAATCAGAGCAACTACAGCGCTGGCATTCTGAACACCCTGCTGGAAGCCGGCCTGGCTGCTATCCTGGGCCATGGGGAGAGTTGGAACGCTAGGCACCGTAGGCACAGATGGTATTGTCGGCACTGAAGGACCTGAAGGAGCCTGCGGAAGTTCTGACGGAGCTGGAATAGTTGCTCCTTGAGAATTGCCAGTAGGGCCGCCTTCGCCTCTGCGGAACAGACGATTATAATTATCATTAGGAATTGGCGAAAGTTCCACCAGTTCAATGGAATTAACGTCTATTGTAAACTGTTTCTCGTCTACCTTATCAGCAGCAAAAGCTATAGCAGGAACTACGGCGAGAGCAGCTATAAGAGCAAATGTTTTTTTCATTGTTTTCCTCCTGGAAAAATCTTCTGTTATAAGTATACATAAGAAAAACATGAAACCGCAACTAACCAATGACCCGAAAACACATAGGACTTTAGGGCATATTTTTCCTTATTACACAAAAGAAATAAAATACTCATTATTCAAATGATCTGTACAATAAGAATATGATTTTAGATTCCTGTCATCATTCTGAATTTTCAGCATCTCTAAGGCTTAAGGCCTGAACAAGTTCAGTGCTTCTAAGCAATATTTGCGTTCTTTATAAAGAATACTTTAAGCCTAAAATAAAAGAGCCGGGAATGTTATTCCCGGCTCTGGAGTGCGCACTATACGCATTTAGAATTTCACGCTTTTAATTTTCTTCCTGACATTATCTATGTTCTTCTGAGTGTCAATGCTTCTAGACGGTGTAAGATTCTTTGAAAGGCCATCGCCCTGCACATAGAATATTACCTTGGACTGTATGTCTTTTACTATAGTATGCACGCTATACTTAAGCTGAACCTGCATGGCTGCTATAGGATTTTCAGCTGTGCCAACATTTGTTATTGTGGAATCAGGAACTTCAGCAATCATGTCAACAGTATATCCCCATGCAGTATTTACCTTTATAGGCTCAATTGTAACTCCGGTAAGGAACTTCCCGGCTCCATTATAATTTCCGCCATAAGTATAGTGAAGCTGATAAGTTATGTCTACCACTTTAACGCCATAGGGATTCTTATAAGTAAGCTGATAACGCTTTACAGCTGGAGTTTTCCAGCCCTGAAGCTGAGTCCAGTGGGAAATGCCATAAGGAACAGCATTGGCATAATTCACATTAATATTAACAACAGGCTGGTTTTTAGCTATGAGCGTAAATACTTTATCTACAAGATTGACAATCTGGTCAATCACTCCCACAACCTGGCTGGCATCATTAATGCCATTTTGAAAAGAAGGCTGTCCGCCAGGACCCTGCGGCACAGGCGGAGGAGGCAATGTGGGAACCTGAGGAATTGTCGGTATAGAAGGAACGGCAGGGCCAGGAGGATTGCCAGGCTGGCCATGTCCAGGCGGCGGAAGCTGAGGATCAACCATTTCATCTTCGCCGTCAGGAGGAGGCAAGTTTCTTTTGACGGAGTCTGGAACCGGAAGCTCCCTGATAACAAGAGAATCTTCATCTATAGTAAGCTGTTTTTTATCATAAGTCTCATTGCCGGCAAAGGCATAAGACGATGAAACAAGAAGCACTGAAAAGAACGCTGTTATTATTTTCATGTTTCCTCCTATAACTTTTTTCAGAAAATATTAGCCGGATCTTTCTTGAGACTGGCTGGCAACGACTTAACGGGGAGATTCTTTTGATTAGAATCTATGTTAACTTTTGGCATTTGTACAGGAACAGCAGGAATTTCTGCATTATCTTGAACCGCAGACGGGGCATCAGCTGGTGAACGGGAAATAGTCTTAAACGGATCAGCAATCTGCTGGAATTTGCCGTCGCCAGTTATATAATAGACAGCCGTAGCTTGCGAATCTTTAATTATTGTGCTTATTCTCCACTGAAGAACCAGTCTGAGAGCAGCAATAGGATTTTCATACGTGCCTACATTTACCAATGTTGAATCAGGAACTGAGGCATTCATAAAAAAGCTGTAGCCAATCATTGTATCTACATTTTCCGGGATAACAGTAACGGCTGTAAGATAGCGGCCTTTGCCTTTATAGTTGCCTCCATATTGAAAAGACACCTTGTATGTGACATCAACAGTCTTTATTCCGTAAAGGTTCTTAACATAAAAACCATATCTGTAACTGCGAGGCTTGCTCCATCCCTGCAGCTGGGCAGCCTTCATATTATAGGGAAGAGCTGTGGCATATAATGTGCGAACATTAGCTACAGGCTTGCTGTCATCAACAATCTGCCACACTTTTTTAGCAAGGTTTATAATATTGTTAAGAGTATCAATTATCTGATTTGCCTGCTGAATGCCTTGATTAAACTGATCTATGCCCTGATTAATTTCCCCTATGGTCTGGTTCACGTCAGCAACCGTTTCATTCACGCCGCGTACCAATTCCTGATCAGGAATTTCTCCTAAATACTGAACTTCTATGGAATTAGGGTCAATCTCATAGAAATCAGGATTATTCTTAAGCTCATCAATCTGTGTTTTCACTGACTGCTTAGCAAAAAGCGAAGCAGAATAAGGGAAAATTAGTACAGCTGCAAGCAGAAAAGACAAGATTTTTTTATTTTTCATTTTAAAATCCTTAAAGAAAAATGACACTAAATATAAACTGCCATTTTCTCTATTTTAATTCTACAAGACTAATATGATTTTTGCAACATTCCGCAGTCCCATTCTTTTATGGGACTTTAGACCCAAAAACACAAAACAAAACGCAGTCCGGAAAAACCGTGAAGATTTTTTCAAATAAAAACAGCCCCCCTCAAAAAAGGGAGGCTGTTTTCACCGCAGACCAAAGTCTGCTTATTTTCTGTCAGCAAGAGCCGCGTACAGCGATCTCTTGTATTCATACTCTTTGTCAGCCTTTGCAAGCAGTTCCTTCGCTTTTGCGGGATCAAGCTTGTTAAGCTGTTTGAAGCGGTTTTCGCCAGCCATGTACTCTTCAAGAGTTGTCTTGCCATCCGGTTTGCTGTCAATGACAAGCGGATTCTTTCCCTGCTCTTTCAGGGCCGGGTTGTAGCGGTACAGTATCCAGCGTCCGCAGTTCACAGCTTTCTTCTGCTCATCAAGGCCATTCACCATATTGATTCCATGGTTGATGCAGTGCGCATATGCGATGATAAGTGACGGACCGTCAAAGGCTTCAGCTTCGGCAATGGCTTTTACAGCCTGCTGCTGATTAGCACCCATAGCTATCTGGGCAACATATATATTGCCGTAGGTCATGGCCATCATGCCAAGATCTTTCTTGGGCAGAACCTTTCCGGAAGCAGCGAATTTGGCAACAGCTCCCATAGGAGTTGACTTGGACATCTGTCCGCCGGTGTTTGAATACACTTCTGTATCCAGAACCATCACGCGTACCTTTCTGTTGGTGGCAAGCACGTGGTCAAGACCGCCGTAACCTATATCGTATGCCCAGCCGTCACCGCCTAATATCCACACTGATTTCTTTACAAGGTGGTCAGCGAGGCTTAACATATGTTCCGCACCGCTCTTTCCCTTGAGGAGTTCCTTAAGCTGAGCCACTCTGGCGCGCTGTTCTTCAACTTCTGCAGCCGTATCCTGCTTTGCGTTAAGAATTGCATCAGCAAGAGCCACGTTTCCGCTAAGCTCACCGGCCTTAAGATCGGTAAGAACCTCGCGGGCTTCTTCATTCAGCTTGTCATAAGCGACACGCATTCCGAGACCAAACTCTGCATTATCCTCAAAGAGTGAATTGGACCATGCCGGGCCCTTTCCGTCATCGCGTTTGCAATAAGGTGTGGTCGGCAGGTTTCCGCCATAAATGGAGGAGCAGCCTGTGGCATTGGCAATGGTAACATGATCGCCAAACAGCTGGGTCATCAGTTTTATATATGCTGTTTCGCCGCAGCCTGCACAGGCTCCTGAGAACTCAAACAGAGGTTTCATAAGCTGGCTGCCCTGAACAGTCTCGCGGTTGGTCTTCTCCTGGCCCTTATTATTGAGACCGAGGAAGAAATCCCAGTTTTTCACTTCCGCTTCGCGGACTTCAGCCTGCTTTACCATCTTGATTGCGCCTTTGGCTTTCATCGGGCAGTTGTGCACGCAAACGCCACAGCCGGTGCAGTCTTCGGCAGCGCACTGAACAGTAACCTTGAGACCTTTAAGAGCACCCTTTCCGTCTGCGCTCTTAAACGCTTCCGGAGCATCCTTAAGTTCTTCAGCCTCGTATGCTTTCATGCGTATGGCAGCATGGGGGCAGACAAAAGAGCATTTTCCGCACTGTATGCAGACAGCCGGATCCCACTGGGGAACTTCAATGGCAATATTGCGCTTCTCATACTGTGTTGTTCCGGTAGGATATGTTCCATCAGCAGGAAGAGCAGAAACCGGCAGCTGGTCGCCGCGGAAGTCCATCATTTCGCAAAGCGTATTCTTTACGAATGCAGGATAATGGGAAACATCCCTGCCGATATGCTTTTCCGAATTTACCGGGCCGTATTCCACTTTATGGGTGGCTTCAGCAGCGCAGTTAACGGCATTGATATTCTTGTTTACAACTTCCTCGCCTTTCTTGGAATATGTCTTTCTTATGGAATTCTTGATAGCCTCGAGAGCCTGGGCTTCCGGGAGAATGCCTGAGATCTTGAAGAAAGCGGTCTGCATGATTGTATTCACGCGTGCGCCCATGCCCGTTTCCTCAGCAATCTTCGCACCGTCAATCACATAAAGCTGCAGTTTTTTGTCAACAATTGTCTTCTGAACCTCAACCGGCAGATGCTGCCACACTGTTTTTGCATCATACGGGCTGTTGAGAAGCACTATGGCATTATCCTCTGCCTTGTCCAAAAGTTCGTATTTCTCGATGAATGAGAAATTATGGCAGCCAATAAAGCGGGCCTTGGAGATCTGATACGGCGAGCGGATAATATTCTTTCCGAAGCGCACATGAGATGTGGTCATTGAGCCGGCTTTCTTGGAGTCATACACAAAGTAGGCCTGCGCATACTGGCCGGTCTCCTTGCTGATGATCTTCATTGTGTTCTTGTTGGCACCGACGGTACCGTCAGAACCAAGACCGAAGAACAGGGCTCTGTAAATATCCTTGGGTTCGGTTGTCCAGTTCTCATCATAGGAAAGGCTCTTATTTGTAACATCGTCCTTTATACCCACTGTGAAGCTCTCAACCGGTTTCGCAGCATTGAGATTGTCAAATACTGCCTTGGCCATGGCGGGAGTGAATTCCTTTGAGCCGAGGCCATAGCGTCCGCCGATAATATAGGGAAGTTCCTTCAGGCAGCCGCAGAGCCTGTAGGCATTTGCGCAGGCAGTGACAACATCCTGATAAAGCGGTTCGCCGAGAGCTCCGTTTTCCTTGCAGCGGTCAAGCACAGCAATTTTCTTAACGGTTTTCGGAAGGGCTTTAATGAAGTCAACCTGTGAATACGGGCGGTACAGGCGGACTTTAAGCAGACCGACTTTCTCTCCGGCTTTGTTAAGAGCGTTTACAGCCTCTTCAACAACATCGCAGCCGGAAGCCATGCAGACGATTATTCTGTCGGCATCTTCAGCGCCGACATACTCAAACAGATTGTATTTGCGGCCTGTCAGTTTCTCAAACTGGCCCATGGCTTCCTTGACCATTGTAGGCACAGCTTCATAATAGCGGTTAGCGCCTTCGCGGCTCTGGAAGAACACATCAGGGTTCTGGGCTGTTCCGCGCACAGTGGGGTTCTCAGGATTGAGACCGCGGGCCTTGTGGTCCGCAATTCTGGCATCGCTGAGCATACTGCGCATAATATCGTCTTCAATAGGCTCAACCATGTTGAGCTCATGTGAAGTGCGGAAACCATCAAAGAAGTGCATGAAAGGCACGCGGGTCTTCAGAGTGGCAGCCTGGGCGATAAGCGCAAAGTCCATGGCTTCCTGAGCGTTTGCGGAAGCAAGAAGAGCCCAGCCGGTCTGGCGCACGGCCATGACATCTGAATGATCACCAAAAATAGAAAGAGCGTGAGTAGCAAGGGCACGCGCGCTGACATGGAATACGGTGCTGGTCAGTTCGCCGGCAATCTTGTACATATTCGGAATCATCAGCAGCAGTCCCTGGGAGCAGGTGAATGTGCAGGTAAGGGCTCCGGCGCTGAGTGCGCCATGCACGGCACCGGAAGCGCCGCCTTCTGATTCCATCTCTATTACAGAAGGAATGGTACCCCAGATATTTTTTTCTTTATGCGCCGATTTTTCATCGGCAAGCTCACCCATTACAGAAGAAGGGGTGATAGGATAAATGGCGATAACTTCATTGGTCTTGTGCGCCACATAGGCTGCTGCCATGTTACCGTCCATTGCTACCATTTTATTGGACATTTGTGTCTTTCTCCTAATTTAAAATATTAGCCGGATTCCTACCGGCCTAAAATCAATGATTAAAGTATAGCATTTTTAAATTCTAACTTATTATTTGTTAGAATATACTAACTTATATACAGCAAATAACTATAATAGTGAGCATAATGCTGTAAATAATTATGTAAGGATGCTAAATGTTATAATTATCAGCTTAATCTCAAGCCTGATTCACAAAAAATAAAGAGGTATCGCTATTGTTTTCTGCCTTTCGCCTTTAAAGCTTGGGCATTTGCATCATGCCTGCCATTTTTTGCAGAAGATCTTCCTAATCTGCTGGCAACTCTCAAAGGTTTCTCAGGCTCATACCCGCGGCCAGTTATGAACATGTCTCTGTTTCGTCCCAATGCGCGGCTAAGTTCTTTTCTGGTAAGAACACCCTGGACTCGCATTTTTCTGTCAACAACCACAAGAGAGCCACCGCCGCTGGCATGAAGCCTGTAATATGCCGAATACAGATCTTCATCCGGGAATATTACTTCCGCATCAGGGTTCATTGCATTTAAAAGCGGTTCTTTGCCGGAATTGCCCTGGTACAAAAAGTCTTCCATGCCGGGCCATGAAACAGTGCCGGCAATGCGGCGGCCCTCATCGCATACGGTAAGCATTGTTATGCCCCTTGAACGGCATTCGTCTAATGCGGATTCCACTGTCATGGCAGGATTAAGCAGCGGGCCGCCGGGAGAAAAATAATCATTCACTTTTAAAGAGGAAAGAACGGCAGCAGAGCCATGTTTTTCCCCTCTTAAAATAAGCTCAGAATAAATAGGCTTTCCGCCAAGCCTGCCCACAGTAAAATCAGCCACAGCCGCGCAAAGCATTATGGGAAGTATCATATTGTACCCTCCCGTCATTTCAAAAACCATGACTACAGCGGTTATCGGAGTTCGTCCCACAGCAGCCAAAAAAGCCGCCATGCCCATAAGGGCCATCGAGTCATAAGAGGCTTCCAGTCCGCATGCGGAAAAAGCAATTCCGCTAAGCCAGCCAAGAAATGCTCCCAGCATTAGCATAGGCAGGAATATGCCGCCGGGCGCGCCGCTACCGAAACAGATGGGAACTGCAATGAATTTAACTAAGAAAACGACAGCTATGGCCTTTATTGTCATGCTTCCGCTTAAAAGGGCATCCACAGCTGAATTTCCGGGCCCCAATGCTTCAGGGATAAAACAGCCTATAAGCCCCATCGCCAGTCCCGCAATAGCAGGCTTTGCCCAGTCAGGCATTTTAATGCCCGAATAAAATTCACGGCTGAAAAAAATCACCTCGGAAAACAGCTTTCCAAATAATCCGGCAAGAATGCCCAAAAGCACGGCAGCAGGTATTATCTTTACGGAAGCAAAAGGAGCAGAAGGAATATTAAAAGCAGGGTTATTGCCTAAAAAAAATCTTGACAGAGATGAAGCGCACACAGTTGCAAGCAAAACAGGCAAAAGAGCACCCGCGGAAAATCGGTTAAGAAGCTCTTCCACTACAAAAACAGTGCCAGCTATGGGAGCATTGAAAGTTGCTCCTATGGCAGAGCCTGCTCCAGCGGCAATCAGCTTATCCTGCGATGTTCCCTTTAACCTGAATAATCTGCCGATGAGAGCTCCAGCCCCAGCCCCAAGCTGCACGCTGGGCCCCTCGCGGCCAAGGGAAAGTCCGGTTCCTATTCCTGCTATGCCAGCAAAGAATTTAATGAAAATGCTTCTTATCCTAGTGACATTTCCCATTCTGGCCAAAGCCATCTTAACATAAGGTATGCCGCTTCCTTTAGTCTCAGGAGCAAAACGGCATGCAAGCCATCCGGCAAATGCTCCCCCCAAAACAGATATTATTGGAAAAACAATAAGGCGCTGCCTGATCGGAAAGGAAGCCGCAAATTCCTGTACATAGGAAAGAACAGTGTTTATGCCAAGCCTGAAAAGAATGACAAACATTCCGGCCGCAAGGCCCACAAGAACAGACTGCAAAAGCACCTGGCCTTTGACAGCTTCTTCAAACATTCCCCTGCTCTTAAGAGGAGCCTTCTTGCCGTAATTCTCTTTCTTTCTCATAAGGAAATTATACGATAAAAACATATTGTTTTATATCAGCTTAAATTTTTGTAAAATTAATAATATCAGCGTTATATGCGTCAGTCGTGAGCATAAGCTGTTTTTTTCAGGAGGAAAAAAAACAATGAAACTTATTAAGTTCTTTGCCGCCGCTATTCTCTGCACAGGACTTGCCGCCAATGCCCATGCTCTTGGTGCAGCCGGCTGCGGTCTCGGAAGCCTTGTCTTCAACCAGAATGACTTCGCCCATCAGCTTCTTGCCGCCACAACAAACGGCACATTCGGAAGCCAGACCTTCGGCATAACCTTTGGCACATCAAACTGCACAAACAAAGGTCTCATCAATATCAGCATGGAGCGCCAGAGCTTCATCGAAGCCAACTTCGCTGATCTTTCCCGCGATGTGGCCGCCGGCCAGGGTGAATTCGTTGAGAATCTTGCGAAACTTTACAATGTCTCTGACACCAAAGCCTTCGCCAGCACTCTCCAAAAGAATCACGCCACAATCTTCGCTTCAAACGCGCAGAATGCCGTGAATCAGATCAATCTCCTTGCTGCTACAATCTAAGGCGTAAGTGAGCTTGAAAATGAATAAAAAAAAGGCTGTCTTTATTCTTAAGACAGCCCTTTTTTTTATTTTACCGCTGCTTACAGCCATGCCGGCGGAAGCACTCTCTCCTCAAGTTGAATTAAAAAGAATTGAAATAATCAGCCGCGCGAGAAAAATGAAGGCATGGGAAGCGCCGGAATGGCATAAACTCCTTTTCTATGAAAAAACTCTTTTTGGCAGAGTTAAGAACAGAGTAAGCAATCCGGCTTTTTTTCTTGCGCCAAACGGAGACATAAGCCCCAAGCTGGAATTAGAGGCCGCAATTGACGGCTTCTTCTTTGAAGGCAGAGATGATGACCGTCCGGAATGCCTTTTTCCCGAAAGATACCGATGGCTGCGAAATAAATTAGGCGTTTCAGAAGAAGAAGCTCCAAAACCATATTGCGCTTCTTTTGAAAACTGGAAAAACATACTTAACATAGATAAGGCCAGCCTCGTTTTCGCTGGCGCATATTTGAACAATCCCTCATCTTCATACGGACATACTTTCCTGCGCCTTCACCGCAGGCATACAGAGGGAGCAAATCTGCTTGACTATACGCTAAACTATGCGGCAAACACAAAAGAAGAGCTCGGCATTTTTTATGCCATAAAAGGGCTGCTAGGCTTCTATCCGGGAATGTTTTCCACAGTTCCTTATTACCTTAAAGTACAGGAATATCAGAATGCCGGAAGCCGTGATTTATGGGAATTTCCGCTAAACCTTACGCCGGAAGAAATGGAAACGCTGCAAAGACGGGCTTGGGAAATGGGCAGGTTCAATTTTCCATATCTTTTCTTTTCAAAAAACTGCTCATGGGCGCTGCTGCCATTTTTAGAAACTATAAGGCCTGGAATAAAATTAGAAGAAAAATTTACCATAGCCGTAATCCCATCTGACACAGCAAAGCTGATAGCCGAAACATTCGGAAGCAGCCCAGTATACAGGCCTTCTCTATTAAACATCACTCAATGGAAACGAAGCCAGCTGTCAAAAAAAGAAAAAGATGCGGCATACATGCTGGCTTCTAAGAAAAAACAAGACAAAGGACTGGAAGCAATAGAACAATTGCCAGATGACAGAAAGGCCGCAACGCTGGAATATGCAGGAGATTATTTAAGCTGGCTTATGCATTCCGGGAAATTAAAAAAAGACGATGCTGACAAGCTTACCATGCCGCTTATGTCAGCCAGGGCCAAACTTGGCCTACAAGAGACTTTTAAAGGCAAGCCGAAGCAGCCGGCTTCATTATTGGAAGCGCATGACAGTTTCCGTTTTTCAGCCGGAGCAGCATATCACAAAGATAAGATATCTTATGAATTCGGAATGAGAGGGGCTCTTCAGGATCTTTTAGATGATAACGAAGGATATCTTAATGATTCAGCATTAGAAATGCTAAATCTGCGCGGAAGATATACGCCAGACACAGGGAGACTTCATCTGGAACAGGGAACTATAGTAAAAGTAACCAGCTTTAACCCATGGACCAGATGGGAAAAACAGAAATCCTGGGGAGCAGAAATAATATTTGAACAAGCGCGCGAAACTGGAAAAGAAGACGGAAATGCACTAATCGGTTCTCCCAGAGCAGAAGCTGGATATTCAGCAAGACTGCAAACATATATGAAACCGCTTTTTTATCTGCTTGGCGGCATTGAGGCAGGATTCGGGCCATCTCTTGGAGAAGAAAATTATCGCATAGGCGGAGGCATAAAAGGCGGAATTTTGGCAAATGCCGGCAAATTCAGATTCAATGCCGAAGCAAAGCATTATGGGTATTTTGCCGGTTATTCCAAGCCTTTATGGACAGGAACCATAGGAGCTTCCTGGGCTATTAAGCGCAACACGGGAATCAGGGCAGAATATGCCTGGAGAAGGCATTACAGCAATTTTGGAGTTTATATAACGCAGTTTGTGCCTGCGCCATGATTCCTATTACAATAAGGGCAAGGCTGCGTTTCTTTATTATAGGGCAAACATTATGAAAACAAAAGCAAAGACAAAATTATTTATTCATTCAATAATATGCGCTGCAGCAATGCTGTTATGCGGCTGCACAACACTTTTTTTTGCCCCCACCCGGTACGCATACTCCAATCCGAAAGATGCCGGGTATATTTCTGAAGCCATTACTTTTGAATCTAAAGACGGCACTCCGCTAACCGGGCTCTTTTTCCCTGCAACAAGCGCACTCCCCAAAGGAACCATTGTCCATTTCCATGGAAATGGGCAGAATATGACTTCACATTATCAATACATTGCCTGGATAGCAGCCCATGGCTATAATGTCTTCACTTTTGACTATAGGGGATATGGAGCTTCCGGGGGAAGGGCAGGAAGCATGCAGGGCGCCGTTTTGGATTCAATAGCTGCGCTTCAGACAGCATTTGAGCTGCCAGGAGTTGAGATAGATAAAATAATAGTGTATGGGCAGAGCCTTGGAACTGCCATGGCATTGGCAGCCATAAGCGAAAGCGGTTTTGAACCCTTAGCAGTTATTCTGGAAGGCAGCTTTTATTCATATAAAAGCGAAGCCAGATCCTTTCTTGCAAAACGTTGGGTAACATGGCCTTTTCTATGGCTGCCAAGCATAGCTATAACTGGGCAATTTGCGCCAAAAGACACAATACAGAAAGTCAAAGCCCCAAAACTATTCCTTCATTCCCTTAAAGACAGCATAGTTCCCTATTCACAAGGCAAAAAGCTATACAATGCGGCGCCAGAACCTAAGCAGTTCTGGGATGTGCCGGCAGGACATATAGAGGCCTTCTCCTTCTATGGAAACTATTTTTCTCCAAGAGTCCTTACATATTTAGACAAGATAATAAAAGCCAGAGACGCGCAGGCAAGCGCTGCTGATAATAATGCCAAATAAATTTTAAGAGCAAAACTGCGAATGGTAATAGTTTTTTGAACAAATATGACGCATTAAACGGTTAAGCCTGTGCCGGGTATGCGGTTTATACATTATGCGCATATATCCTGCAATGCGGTATACATTTTATCCATTACCGTAAGAATTTCCGAATCATGCAGCGACAGCAGCCTGTTTATGTTTTCCTCAAAATCTACGGGCAGAAGCCTGCAATTATTTTTTGCGTACCGCACAAGGCGCTTTTCGCCGGGATGCAGCTGTTTATTTACCGCAAAAAGCACATCAAAATAACTTGCAAGGAATGCGGCTGTTCTGTGATTTATGCTTACAATATCTCCCCTTTCCAGCGCCTTTTCAGTCTGTTCATAATAAGAGGCGAAAGGCTTGCCTTTCATAAGCATCATATTCCTTTTTATGATGTTGGCCTTAAGCTCCCCGGGGTATTCCGTGCTTACAGTTTTTTTCATATCCGCAAGCCAGTTATCCGTGTCAGAAAATATCTCAGAATTTTTCAATGTGAATATGAACGCGGTTGTGTATCCATTTGAAGGATAATGCTTATGCCATACATTTTCCACACTGCTTTCAAACCAGCCGGTATTCCAGTACATCATGTCAATCTGCTGATTTAATTTATCCACGAAAAATTCATCGCCAGGACCAAAATACTCCCCGCCGGTCTCATATTCTGATGAATATTCCTTTATTATGTTTTCTCTTTGCTGAACGGGAATATCCTTTTCCGTAAATACATATACGTCAATATCTGAAAGACTGTCCGAGGTACTGTTCACGCCGGACCCGCCAATAGCGACAGAACGCACATTAGGCAGTTTGCTGAATTTTTCAAGAATAGAGTTTAATATTTTGTCAGTCATATATACAATCAGGCAATATCTAAGAATAATATTGATTCTGGTATTCTATCGTCATGCTGAATTTATTTCAGCATTTCTGCGGCTTAATAAGGGTCTGAAACAAGTTCAGCACGACAAAGTAATATCTGTGTTCTTTATAAATATATTGTGTCAATGCTTTCTTTTAAAAGAGCCTGACAATTTTATTTTTGTATCAGGCGGCCAGTTCTGCGCCCATATTAAAACATTCTTTCAGGTCTGAAGGAAACTGCTCTTTTCTGTGCTGCTTTTTGTCAGATTCACTGAACCATGACATATCATACAGGGAATAATCATTCACCTGCAATGTATCGCATGAGGCATAACTGCGCACTTCACCGTGCAGGGCCAGCTTAAACAGGTTTTCCACATTGTTCAGGTAAGGCCGCAAAGTATCTTCGTAATATTTCCGTGGCGCATTCATTGTATAAACAAAACCAGCGTTCACCTTTCCGCTGAAATAGCTGCCCGGGCCATACGGCATTGTGCAGAATACCAGCCTCTCCATAAGAGCACGCAGCTGGGCAGGCGGTTCGCCATAATAAATAGGAATACCAATTATAACAGAATCAGCCGCAAGTATGCGGTCTATAAGCGGGGAAAGATCATCCTTCCAGGCACATCCGGGGTGCTTTCCGGTTTTCAGTTTGCATACAAGGCAGCTCCGGCAGCCTGTGAAATCAAGGTCATATAAATCTATATATTCCGTTTCAGCCCCCGCTGATTCCGCGCCTTTGAGCGCTTCCTTCATAAGTTGCGCCGTATTCCAGTTTTTACGGGGGCTTGCGTTTATTATTATGATTTTTTTCATTTTGCTTCTCCTTCTTATTTATAGTATGTCATTTTTTATTATTTTTCCATACACTTTCATCAGAAAGGCTGCGCATTGGGGTTCCAATGGCAGTTCTGATGTCAGGACCGCAGGCATGCATAAAATCATAGCCACTGGCACATGGTCAGCCAGCAGTTCCGGCAGCATTAACAGAGTGCATTACAAATCCGCTATACGGAATCCGGGAATTTGTTTACCTGACAGAGTCCTGCTGATTATCGCGGCGGTAATTTCCATAAGGCCGTTGGCCTGTGCCATAATTTCCTCCGGGTCTTCTGCCTTCCTTACTGCCATACTGCCCGGATGGACGGTTCTGCCCGCTCCGCTGCCCCTGCATTGCTCCATTCTGCCCAGGCCTCTGTCTCCTTTGCCCATATCCATTCCGGCTCTGTCCCGTATTCTGTCTTTTCTGCTGATACATGGTACTATGTTCCGGTTCTTCTTCATATTCCGGCTCTGTCTGTATGGCTGCCTTTTTTGCCGGATTCTCTTTAAGATAAAAACTGGAAATCGGCTTGTATCCTTTGGCTTTCATTAAATTGTCCCAGTTTTTCGGAAGTTCCACGGCTATCGTAGCCATTCCTCCTCCGGGAACGGTAAGAACCTTGTTGCGGCTTGCGTCTCCAGTGATTATTATTGCCGTCTTTCCTGCCTGCATGACTGGAACAGTATCAATCCTGTCCTTTCCTGTCCATGCGAGCCATGGCGGTATGGCAGTCTGGGCGGCGTTTTCATCTGCCGCTATCACGTCAATGTGATTTTCAAGCGGATAATTCTTTCCTTCAAAGGAACTGCCCGGATTTGCCCAGTAATTTGCATAAGCCCTTTCTTCAAGAGGACGGCGTGCTGTTTTTATAAGTGCTTTTTCAAGCGATTCCTTATCCGTGTATTTTTTTGCCAGATCCTTCGCCACATATTCCGTAATGAGTATTGTCCTGTAAACAAAAGGTGTGCCTCCGCCGAGTGCGAACTGTTCCTTTTCAACCGCATCCCATGCCATAAGCTCCATTATTTTCTGCGGATTTGAACTTGCTGGAGTCAGATTGTTTCCCCAGGAAAGCGAAGATGCCGCAGTAATGGCATTATCATTAAGACTGAAGCCTTTCTGCTGATGATATGTTTTCCAGCCTATGTCCAGTACGGCCTTTTCATCTTCCATAAGACACCATGATGAAAGATAGCCGAATGTTCCCATTCTTGTTTTCTTTACATCATATCCGCCAAGATTTATTAAGGCCAGGTCTATGAAACGACCTATTTTCCTGTTTTTTGGCGAGGTTATCTCCCCCTGTCCGCTGTCAAAACCCAGCTGACGCGCAGCAGGGCCATTAAGCCATACGAAAGGCGACCACGCATGTGTGCTGGAAAGTGTCTTGCGGAAATTTCCGTCTGCCATTGCCTTGGCGAAAGCGATAAGATAAGGCATGTATTCCGGCGGGCAGCCTGCCATTGCCCCAACTACGGCAACCTGAAAAGCAGTCACATTGCGGTATGCCACAGGCAGCCTGCCTATTACTGAATCCGGCTTATACGGAGTGTATTTGAAAAATTCATCTATTAGTTTTTTTGTTGGAGGAACTATAGGCAGGCCGTCTGACCAGCCCTGCTTTTCAAAATACGCATTAACTGCGTCGTATGTGCCTGCGTATGCTATTTTGTCAGACTGTTTAAGTTTTGTCTGATTTTTCTGTTCTGCGGCGGTTATCGGCTTTATAAGTCCCTGTACAATCTGTGGCCAGAGAACCTCCTTTGTGTTTTTCAGCAGTTCCTCTCTTGTGTGCGATGAGAAAGCTCCGGGATATTCCGCTATTCTCTGAACGGAAACTCCGGCCACTGCGGCAGCGAATTTTGCCTGGTCGGCAAAACCGGGAGCGGTTATCATAACACTGGGAATACCCATAAGCTCCGCTGTAATACATGAACCTTCTTCTTTTGGTGTGCAGAGGCCGCATCCTCCATTGCCTGAAATTACCGCGTCAACCTTCATTTCCTTAAGGCGGCGCTGAAACTCATCTTTTTCACGGCGGGTAACACCGGGTGCGGGATAAGGTCCGGCAGAGCCTATCTCGCTTAGCAGAATGACTTTGGCGGTTGGATAATTTTCCAGGATAAGCCGCTTTATTTCAGGGTGAGTCACGTTTGCCATAAAGCTGCCGCCGACAACCGCAATTGTCTTGCCGTCAAGCGTTTTGAGCCTTGCCGCCTGTTTTACTGGTTTCACGGATGATTCAGCTACAGGTGAATAGACTTCAAAAGGAGGCTTTTCCTTTTCTGCCTTTGCCGCCTCCTCAACTTCGGGAAGAGGACAGAATGCCGTGCCGGGAACAGGCTTTTCTTCTGCCGCAAATACATAATGCGGAACAATGCAGAAAGCCAATGCAGGAAATAATGACAAAATCAGGATTCTTATGCGTTTTAAATATGGGGTCATATCTAATTAACGCAAAAACTGCTGTTTTATTGCACAAACAGCGGCGAGTAAGGCTTAAAGAGTGTTTATGATGTTTATACGGAAGTTTACCTGACTGATTCAATCCATTTTTTCAGTTCTGATTCAGTGGCACTGGGGCTTAAAATCCTGCCGCTTATTACATTTGCCGTTTCTGCAACGCTTTTCTTTATATCTTTTGCTGAATTTCCCAAGGGACTTCCGCCGGAAGTGGCGAAAACTATTATTGTCTTATCTGAAAAATCATGCTTTTCCAGGAATGTATTTACAACAGTAGGAGCTGTTCCCCACCATATTGGGAAACCGACATAAACCGTGTCATACTGTTTTACAGAAAATTTATCCGCGGCTATTTCCGGGCGGTATTTTTTATCCTTCATCTCCACGGAACTTCTGGAATTTCTGTCCGTCCAGTCCAGATCCGCGTCCGTGTAAGGTTTCAGAGGCTTTATTTCGTAAATGTCAGCATCTGCCGCCTTTGCCAGAGTTTCAGACACCCTTTTTGTGTTCCCGGTTGCTGAAAAATATACAACGAGTTTTTTTCTTTCTGATTTTTCCGTCTGTTCCATTTTTGCTTCTCCTTTTGTCTGTTTTGTCTTGCTTTTTGCTGCTTTCGGGGCTGCCTGTGCCGCTGCCATGAATATGCCTAATACCGCAAATACTGCCAATGACAGAAACAATTTTGCTGTTTTCATGTTTTCTCCTTATATGTTTTTCCCTAATTTATATGCCTGTTCGGGGAATTTTGTATTCTTAACTGAGCCTGCCGTCCATACACCAGAGGCTATTACCCTGCCACAGTCTTCCCAGCCCAGATAGTTTATCAGCGTTTCATAATGAGATAATATCGGCTGTGCCTCTTTTGCCGCGGTATCGGCATAAGTCATAAGCAGTGCCGTCTTCTTGCTGACATGAATCTGCCCATTTATGGCATAAAAACGGTCTATTACGGTCTTTATCTGTGCGGACAGGCCGAAATAGTACATAGGGGATGCAAAAACAACGGCATCCGCATCAATTATATTGCTGCGTACCTCGTTGAAGTCATCGTTGAATACGCATGGGCCATCCATGCCGCAATGATTGCAACCTGTGCAGGGATGCACTTTTTTGAATGCGGCATCAAAGCGGAATACGGTATGCCCGGCCTCTTCCGCACCTTTGATAAAATTGTCAGCAAGTATTGCGGAGTTGCCTTTTCTGCGCGGGCTACCGGTTATAACAAGTATTTTCATTTTCTTTGTGATGCCTGATTTCTTCTTTTCAGGCTGAACCTTGTTCTTGTCTGTTTTATCCGGAGTTTTCTCCTGTCTGCCTGAGGCAAGGCCTGCGGCAGACAATGCCGTTATGGCCGCAATGGCCATTCCGCCTTTGATAAATTCCCGTCTGTCCATAGGTTATCCTTTATTTAAGTTTTGCGTATTCTTCATCTGAAACAGGCTCAAGCCATTCGTTTGACGTTTTTTCACCGTCTATCTCAAATGCAAGATGTGAGAACCAGCTGTCCGGCGCCGCTCCGTGCCAGTGTTTTACGCCTGCCGGAATGTGGATTACATCGCCAGGCTTCATTTCAACAGGAGCTTTGCCCCATTCCTGATAATATCCGCGACCGCCAATGGCAACTAACATTTGCCCGCCACCTTTGGCAGCATGGTGAATATGCCAGTTATTGCGGCACTTTGGCTCAAATGTCACGTTATAGAATACTACCTGTTCGGTGGAAATTGCTGCCAGATAACTCTGCCCTACAAAATATTTGGCATAAGCATCATTCGGCTTTCCTATCGGGAACATAATGGTCTTCTGGTATTTGTCTTTTTCCGTCAGGGCTGGCTTTTTATCATTCCACACGTCCTTTGCCATATTGAACGCCGCCCATGCCTTCGGCCAGCCTGCGTAAAACGCAGTATGCGTAATTGTCGCCGCAATTTCCTCCCGACTTACGCCGTTTTTCTTCGCATTTTCCAGATGATACCTAAATGAAGAATCAGTCATCCCCTGCGACATCAGTGCCACAACTGTAATCAGGGAACGTGTTTTAAGATCCAGGTCGGTATTGTTCCAGTTCTCGCCAAATAATATGTCGTCGTTATAATGGGCAAATTCCGGTGCGAAATTTCCAAGCTGTGTGCGGCCTGCTGTCTGTACGATTTTCTTTGTTGTCATCGGTTTGTTCTCCTGTGCCTTCCTGGCATGAGCTGGCATAGCCGCCAAAACTCCTATCATAGCTAATAAAAGTATTTTTCTAATCATTTTGTTTTCCTGATTATTTACCAGTTCCTAATACTTACAGGCTCTCTTTGAGTATTTGCAAGATTTCAGTTTTTTCCAATACCTTGTAGCCGCCGTTTAGTATAAAGGTTGCTTCCGCAATGCCGGGAATCATGTCCTCCGTGGCTCCAAGTTCGGATATTTTAAGTGCGACACCCAGTTTTTTCATCCACGCTTCCAAACGTGCAAGGCCTTCTTTCGCTGCTGCCTCATCGGACAAGCCTTTTGTGTCAACGCCCCACACTTCTTTTGCAAAACGCACGAATTTTTTAAGGCCGTGCGGCATAATGTGCCTGTAATACGGCAGGGAAACGGCGGCAAGCGTCATTCCATGAGTGGCATCGGTATATGCTCCTACGGCCTGGCCTAACATGTGAACCATCCAGTCAGTGGTCTTGCCTTTGGCTATCAGGGTGTTTAATGCCCATGTCGCGGTCCACATTATGTTTGAGCGGGCTTCGTAGTCCTCCGGGTTTTCTATGGCAATAAGTGAGGAATGTACCACGGATTTCATAAGGGCTTCGGAAATATAATCGCTTGTATTGTCATCAGTGCCGGAAAAATACTGCTCGCATATATGGTTGAAAATGTCGTAAATGCCGGCTACCATCTGTTTTTTTGGCAGTGAGAACGTGAACACCGGGTTCAGTATGGAGAATTTAGGCATTACATTGTCTCCGAAAACATGGCCTATTTTGAGCTTTTCCTTATGGTTGGAAATAACTGAGCCGGCATTCATTTCAGAACCTGTGCCTGCCATGGTGAGAATGCAGCCAACAGGGACTATTTCGCAGGAAGGCTCTTCAAAGCGTATATAGTATTTCTGCCATGGATCATCATCGCAATGCACGGATACTGAAACCGCCTTGGCATAGTCGCAGCAGGAACCGCCGCCAACGGCAAGAAGCAGGTCGGTTTTGTTTTCCCTTGCAATTTTGACACCCTCGTACACCTTTTCAATTGTTGGGTTAGGCATGACTCCGGCATCTTCAATTATATTCTTGCCGTTTGCCTTTAATATTGCCACAACCTCGTCATAAATTCCGTTTTTCTTTATTGAGCCGCCGCCATATATCAGCTGAACATTTTTGCCGTATTTGGGCAGTTCATCATTAAGATATTTAAGCGAATCTTCTCCAAAATATAATTTTGTCGGGTTTGAGTAAGAAAAATTTCCTAACATTGTTATTCTCCTTAAAATTGTTTAAATATTTTTTCCCATATTGTATGCTGCTTCCAAAATGTCTTTTCTGTTGCTGATTTCTCCGGGGAGATTAACGCCTCCGGCTTCCAGCCAGCCTTTTAATTCAACACCATCAAAGCAGGAAATCCAGCCTTTTATGCCATTGAGCACACATTGCGAAACACCATTTGAAGCATCTGCTGAAGTTGTTATTACATAAATTTCCGAAAAACTGCGCTTTGCCGCATAAAGGTAATTGGCCCTGTCAATAAGCGTTTTCATCTGTCCTGACATTTCATAATAGTAAATCGGCGTAGCCCATACAATTACATCAGAGTTTCTCATTTTTTCAGTTATTTCATTGGCATCATCGTTAATTATGCATCTGCCGGTTTTCTGGCAGGCAAGGCAGCCTTTGCAGAACTGAATATTTTTACCCTTAAGCGACACAAATTCAACATTATGGCCTGCATCGCGCGCGCCACGTTCCATTTCTTTTGCTGCTGTTTCTGAATTAGCCCCTGTCCTGAGGCTTGCTGATATTATAAGAACTTTTTTTGTCATATTATTTCCTTAAAAATTTTTCGTCTGATTCAGGCATTTCAGGTGCTGGGGAATACCTTTCCGCTGTCATTTTGAGGTTATATTTTTCCCGCAGATCCGCTATTGTTTTCATCATCGGTGTTGCGTGATGTGCGTCTATGGCGGCCTGATTCTGCCAGCTGTCTATTAAAAGCAGTGTTTCAGGGTCTTCAAAGGAAATAAAGTATTCATATTTTATATTGCCTTTCTCTGCCCTTATTTTTGCCACTGTGCCGCTTTTTGTCATTTCCTCTGCGAATTTGCGGGCATTTCCGTTTTTGCCCGTATACCGCAGGTTTACAGTTATAGGCTGATCTGATGTGTTTTCCATTTTACTATTTAATCCATTATCTGAATTTACAGAGCATCCTGCGGCCATAAACAATGCCACCGTAATGCAGACTGCCTTAATGTTCATCGTTTCCTCCAGATTAATTGGCAATCAGAAATCAGCAGCTATAAATTGCGGAAATTTCCTGTTTTGCCTATAATAAAATTATAACAGAGGCCATAAGTTATGTCAAATAGAAATAAGTTATAATTAGATATTCTGTTTGGTTATAACTAAGGAGATGTTAAAACAAGAACCTATATAAAAAAGGTATTGATTTTATAACCACTTTTTAATAAATCATTAATTTTTTTACAACCTGACTTGGCCAAATATTTTTTATGTCATAATAATATTGCCTGAAACTTGCACAACAATACTAAAAAAATAAAAATGTGTAAATTCTTTCCAAAAATTCCTTAAAAATGTGTAATTATTATCCAAAATCAGCATAAAAATGTGTAAAATGTGCTAATATATATACCGTTATGTACAGAAAAGCATTGCGGAAACTGACGGAGTGGAAAACTGCCGAAACAAGAAAGCCTCTTGTACTTAAAGGAGCAAGGCAGACTGGCAAAACATGGCTTATGAAGGAATTTGGCCGTCTTTGTTATGAAAAAACCTTTTATTTCAGCTTTGACAAGGAAGAAAAACTGTCAGAAATCTTCAAGTACAATAAAAATCCCCAAAGAATAATAGAAATGCTGGGATTGATAAAAAATGACAAAATCCTGCCCGACAGACATCTTGTTATTTGTGACGAGATTCAGGAATGTCCTGATGCCCTGAACTCATTGAAATACTTTAATGAGGAGGCAGATAATTTTCATATAATAGCTGCCGGAAGCCTTTTGGGAACACTGCTGGCAGGGCCGAAAAGCTACCCCGTTGGAAAAGTAAACATTCTGAACATATACCCTATGGATTTTGAGGAGTTTCTTAATGCGACAGACCCGGAACTCTTCAAATATCTTGATGAAACCAGCCCTGATGAAATACTGCGTATACAGCATGAAAAACTGCTGGACCAGTACCGAAAATATCTTATCGTTGGCGGAATGCCTGAATGTGTTCAGTCATGGGCAGACGAAGGGAATTCAGGAAAAGTGCTGAAAATACAGAAAGATCTGCTTGAGTTATACGAAAATGACATATCAAAACATAGTGGAAAAGTGAATGCAGGCCGCATATTGATGGTTATGCACAGCATTGTAAGCCAGCTGGCAAAGGAAAATGAAAAATTTATCTATGGCTGCATGAAAAAAGGTGCAAGGGCGAGAGAATTTGAAGAGGCAATAGAATGGCTTGCAAGTGCCGGGCTGATTATACGCATTTATGACGCCGAAAAACCGGAGCATCCAATAAAGGCATTTGAAGATTTGTCCAGTTTCAAGCTGTTTTACTTTGATGTGGGACTTGCAAAATGTGCCGCAGAAATAAGCAATGAGGCCATAATTCTGGATACCGATTTTCAGTTCAAGGGGGCATTGGCTGAAAATTACTGTCTGCAGCAAATCAGGGACCTGTCTGATGGCCTGCCGCATTATTATTCTCCGTCGCAAAACTACGAGATTGATTTTTTGCTGCAAAAAGGAATGAGAATTATTCCTGTTGAATGTAAAGGCGGGAAAAATGTAATGTCAGCAAGTTTCAAAAGGTACAGAAAGGAACACAACCCGGAAATATCAGTCCGGTTTTCAACATTGCCATTTAAACGGCAGGGAAACATGATAAACGTTCCCCTGTACCTCGCCTGCCGCCTGAATAAAATAATAAGTTAGGGAAACACGGAAAAGTTATTTTTCTGTGTTTCCATAATACAACTCCAATTATCCCTGCTCCACAATGCGGATTTCTTCTTCTGTGAGGCCGTAAAGGGCGTAGACAAGCTGTTCTATTGTTTTTGCTTCCTGGCAGGTTAGGGCGTAGAGTTTGTATACGAGAAGGTCAATCTGATGTTCTAAATTGCTTGTGTCGGCCTGCGGATTTGCTTTTTTTGCGGGTTAAGATTATTTTTGTTTTGCAAAATCATCCAATAATTCCTGTACCTCAGCTGCGGATTTTATCAGATGCCATTCCACGTTTACGTTTTTCAGATTTTTGAACAATCTGTTCTGGGCTTCCACGGCTCTTTTTTCAGCACCGCGCATATCCTGGGATTTTGTCTCTATCAGAATATATAAATGAGTGCTGTCTGCCTGTTGTACGGCATAAATAAAGTCCGGGGTTGTGCTGCCGCCAGTATAAACAGGAACTTTTATTGCCCTGCGGGGAATTTTGCCGAAAACGGATATTTTTTCTGGCGGCTTTATTCTCAATATTTCATGTTCTGGTTTTTCACTGTCATAAGCCAATGGCACTTCGTAAAGATTTCTTTGGTCGGAAACTATGTCATTAGCCTGTAATGAGCCTATCAGGCCATAAGAAAGTTCCTGCAGGAAACTGCCGTCTTTCATTATGCTTGTTTCTGCCGTAAAATTCAAAGGGTCATAATGGTATTTCTCGGCAAATCTTTCAGCAAATTTCTCATGCCATGCCGCTATTGTTTTTTCAAGACTATTGCAATTTATTTTTGAGTTTATTTCTTCCAGGGAAATTCCTTTCTGATAAAAACCCATAAGTTTTTTCCATAATGTTTTGTGTATAACCTGTGGCGGAATTGATGTTCTTTTTGAAAGATTTTCCACAAACTTACTATATGTCAGCTGGCCTGTCTTGCCAGGATTATCTATGGTTATTGTCTGCTGGGTAAGAACTATTTGCCCATCTTCATTTTTACTGGTGGAATTTACTGTTATGCTTACATTTTTATTGTCATCAAAAATTCCGTCCATATCCAGTATTTCTGCAATAAGTGTTTCAATTTCACCTTTGTCCAGCCTTTCAAGGCATACCATATACCGTCTGCTTGCCTGCTGCCAGAATTCCTTTATTTTCTGCCAGTTGTCAGTATGCAATCTTATTTTTTTCTGCTTCTGCTGTGGCGAAGTTATTTTCCCTTGTTTTACCTGAGTGCTTAGAAGCTCAGGGTACTGCTCAATCAGTTTGTCATACCCTCCGGGCTTAAATTCATTTGTTCTGTTTATAATTCCCGAATTATCCAGTTTTTCAAGAAGATCCATCTCGGTTATTTTCCTGAAATTACAGATTGTTTTTATCATTTCGTCTGTAAGTTTTTGATTATCCAGTTTTATTTTTGTGTCCTGGTTTATCTCGCCTATGAGTTTCTGGGCAAAATCTTTTTCGTCATATCCTATGATGAAATTTAATTTCCATTCCCCGCTGGCAAGACGGTTTCCCTGTTCATCTACCGGCAGACGCAGCCCGCGGCCTGCTTCCTGTATTTTGCTTGTTTCGCTGCCGCTTGACCTTAATTTGCAGATTGTGAAAACATTGGGATTATCCCAGCCTTCCTTTAATGTCCATTTTGAAAAGAAAAAGCGTCTTATATTCCAGCTGCCATCAGTTTTTCTGAATGTGAGGGTTCTTTCCTTGTGAAGAATATCCTGCAATTCCTCTGCTATGGCCTCGCTGTCAGGCTGTCCCCAGTCCTGTGCGAAATAACCTCCGTGTGCTCCGGAAATATTGTTTTTGGTGGCAAGCAGATAATCATGATACTCGCCACTTGTATGTTGTTTAAGCAGCTCGTCCAGTTTTGCCCTCAGTCTTTTTTCAAAAATTCCCTTAAGCCAGCCATCTTTCATCCTGTAGCTGTATATGTTGTCTATGAAAAAAAGCGTTATTGTCTTTACCTTAAAGCCTTTTCTGAAAAAGTTTGATATTTCAGTTTCAAAATGTGCGTTTATGGCCTGTTCTATAAGAATTTCCTGATAGGAATTGCTGAAAACACCACGTACAAGTTCCATGCCCTCTGACAGTTCCAGAAAATTTGAAAGTTTTTTGCCTGACTCGTATCTTATGTTTCCATCAAAACCGGGCAGGGATTCGTCTATGCCTATTTCATAATCCTTATTGTCCTTTGTTAAAACAAGCTGTTTTGCATCTGCCTTTTTGACCTTATATTTCTCGGACGCTTCATTTTCAGGCAAAGAGGGATATTGCACTGATACTCCTTTTACAAGGTCCTGATTAAAGGCATCCACGGCACATAAATCATATTGCGGCATGCCTTGATAATAATCTTTTATAATGACTGCGTTTCTGCCTTTGCCCCGTTTCCTTTCCGGGAATGTCGCACCAAAACGTATTATCATCTGCGGTTTGATTCTTTCTGTTATGTTCTGGTATGTGCTGCCTTCCCTTTTAATCCTGTGAGGCTCGTCTATTATAACCACTGGCAGAGTACTTTTAATTCCATCTGCCGGACATGAATATCCTCCAAACAGCGTCTGGTCAAAATCGTCTTTGAAAAAAGAAGTTTTTCTTTTGTCCCCTTTGTCCCTTTTGTCCAAAAAACCTTTATCGCTTATCAGCAGGCATTGTATTATGTTTTTAAGACTTTTTGGAGCCTCGCAAAATACAGACAATGCCGCCGGGAATGTCCTTTTTTGTCCCTTTTTGCCGTTGAAATCGCCTGCATTTATTGTCTGAAGTTCCAGCCTTGTATTTGGATAATATTTTGCGAAATGCTGCCTTGCATAACCGCTTTCTATAAAGTTTTTTGTTCCCTCTTTGATTGCCAGAGAAGGCACTATGATTATGAATTTGTACAGGCCATATTTTCTGTGGAGTTCATACATTGCCCTTGTATAAACGTATGTTTTGCCAGTGCCTGTTTCCATTTTTATATCTATGAATTTCTTTTCATCGCCGGAATGTTCCAGTATGGGATTTGCGTAGGCGGGGCTGCCAGACTGGTCTGCTGACAGATTGGGAAAATTGTGCAGAATTGCCTCAATAGCCTTTTTCTGATGTTCCAGTTCTGTTAAATGTATCTGCATATCTTAATATCTTTTCTCCACGGAAATTTCAGACAGGCTTTGCCTTATGTTTGTTTCAAGCTCGCTCATGCTTTCAAATGTAAATGAATATGCGCAGCATATAATTGTGTTTACATTTATCTTGTTCCCGCCTATCAGGTTTAGAAGTGCTTTTGTGTTTGCCTGCTGCCATCCGTTTTCTATAAGATACAATACGGAATTGCCACAGTAATATGCCTTATATCCTGCTATGTCTATTTCCTGCGGAATATCTGTAAGCATATATCCGTCCGCAGCCATCCAAGTTTGAAGAATAACATCTGTGCCGCCAAGTTCCTGCACAATGTCTTCACTGAAAAGTTTGTCCGCATTTGGATTATCCGGGTTAAACTCTGTTATTTTATTTAGGGCAGCAGTATTGGGAGAGTTTACATAAAAATGCTTAAAACCGGTGCTGTCGCCTATTTGTTTTGCGGCACGCTTTATGCGTTCGCGGGCAATCTGGTCTATGCTGGTATAGCCTGCCTTTAGGGCTTCGCCTTTTGTAGGCTCGTCCAGCTGAACCATAATATAGCGATGTTTTTTTCCGTCTTTCTTGTTTAGCTGCATGACTGCATGGGCGGTTGTAGCACTTCCAGCGAAAAAGTCCATAATTAAAGCAGATTCATTGTTGAAAGTTGAAATTATTTTTTGAATAAAAAAAACAGGTTTCGGATTATTAAAGTAATTTCCATTAAAAATATCAAATAACTCTGTTGTACCAACTGAATTCATAAAATCAGCAGAAGTCGCAAATAAACTATTTACAGGATTAAAAGAACTTGATAACCCTTTTTTATATCGTTTAAATATAAAACCTCTTTCAGTTTCTTTATAAGTTTTCCTGAATTTTATTTTTCCATTCGCTATATATTCACTTAATGTTTCTTTGGAAAATGCCCAATATCGTCCTCTTGGAGGATAATCATCTCGTAATGTATAAGGGTTTCTAATAGGGAAATAAGTGCTTTCACCACCACTTTTAGCACTTGGATCACCACTTGTCCATTCTCCATTCGGATCATTATCAGGATTTGAATATCCTGAGAAAATCTTTTTTTCTCCAACTAAAAAAACTTTCTCTTTATTTTTTGCATAGCACAATAAGTTTTCATGTTGAATATTAACTCCGCTACCTTCATCACCTGTCATAGATTTTGTTTTTCTAATAAAATCTGACACAAAATTTCTTTCCCCAAAAATTTCGTCGCAGAGAAGTTTCAGATTGGCCTGTTCGTTATCGTCTATGGAAATAAATATTACGCCTGTGTCTTTCAGCAATGTTCTGGCTATTCTAAGCCGCGGATACATAAATGTAAGCCAGGCGGAATGGGAACTGCGTCCGTTTATAACCTTCAGGCGTTTTATCTGTTCTTCCGTAAGGCCAAGATTGTCCTGCAGCTGCTCATCAGTAAATTCAAATTTATCATTGTAAACAAAACCGTCAGACCCGGTATTATAGGGCGGGTCAATGTAAATCATATCCACGCTGCCATAATATGCGTTCTGCAGATGTTTCAAAGCCTGCAGATTATCACCGGTTATAAAAATATTCTGGCTGTCTTTGTTCTCTAGTTCTGCGTTGTGTTTTTTATCAGGAATAATAACCGTTTCTGGTGCGGTTCCGCTTTGCAGGCGGGCATAATCCTTTCCTATCCATTTAAGCTGGTAGCCATCCGTAGCCTCGTCTGGGTCATGCCAGTCCAGTCTGAAATCCGCATTGTAATCCAGTCTCTGCCTTATGCCGCAAGGAACCTCATTGTTCTGCCCATTATTTACTGCCTTCTCCGCCATACCTACACCCTTCTCGTCGTAAATTAGGGCATAAACAAAAGGTAAACATATTAAGTAAACATAATGTAGATTATCACTACTATCTATGCCCTAAGATAATTATACATAAATATAATAACTTACGTCGGTAATTGCTGTATTATCCAAGCAAATTGAAAAATAAGATTCTTTAATTTGTTTTCCAATACTAAATTTATTTCATAGAGGGGATTTTAAAGAGAGAACTTGTAATAATCTACATTCTGTTAACTCAATTGATGGCAAAAATGCAAAAAAATCTTTTTCTGCGTTTTTATACAAAAAATTTAAAATCAATACCTTCCCTAACATTTTCTTACAATAAATCTCATGCGAAAATGTGTATGAAATATATAAAAGTCCTTCGTTTTTTGTGCGTATAATCAACAAAAGTCCTTTGAAAAATGTGCAGCAAGACACAAAAATTCGTGCGGAAAATGCAGTCATAATACACAAAAGTCATGCAGAAAATGCAGGGCAAAGCAATAAAAGTCGTGCGGAAAAATGTAAAGAAGCAACATAATCCCAGTATAGGCAAAGGGCACAATCAATTTACAGGCAAAAAGCATTAAATCCTTCCGGCAGAAATACAGTCCGGCAGTATCAGTGAAAACTTCTCTGGCTGACTCTTGCTTACTCATACTGATTTTTGTTATAGTAAACAGTGATAGCTAACACTGATTACTATACTTTTGACAGCATCACATAATGTACGAAAAAGGAACATTATAAAAGGCTCTTTTAAAGAAAAGTATTGATACAATGTAATTATAAAGAATGCAGATATTACTTCGTCGTCCTGAACTTGTTTTAGGACCTCTTTAAAACGAAGAGATGCTGAAATAAATCCAGCATGACGGAAAAACTGTAAAATCAATAATCTTCTTATAAAGAGCATTATAAAAAAAGTAGCTGCTTATGCCTAAAGACAAAACGGAAAGTCATAGAAGAATTATTCCTGCGGCAATGCAAGAGTTTCTGGAAAAAGGCTTTAAAAATGCCTCCACAAGAGCCATAGCCTCACGGGCAGGCATAACTTCAGGCGGGCTATACCGTCATTTCAAAGACAAGGAAGACATGTTTGCATCGCTTGTGGAACCGGCACTTAAGGATTTT
>JAILAB010000014.1 GCA_024681855.1 Elusimicrobiales bacterium | reverse complement strand
TATCTGAAATATATCTTTTTTATTGCTTTATCATGGCTTTTATTTTTAATCTAATAATAAAAAATTTTATAAAAATAATTGAGATGTTTTTGTTTATTTCTATACTAGTGTTTTCACGTGAAAACAATCATTAATTATAAGAAATAATCTTAAATAACTAAGTAATTTTTTATTTTATTTACAAAAAAGCATGCATGATAAAGTGTTTATTTTATGATCTTTTCATTATACTGAATTGTTTCGGGATTTCTATGTTGTAAAGAGAATTTTTAATAATATTATTATGAAAAGGCTATATTTAAGAAGATTATTGATTTTATTATTCGCCCGTCATGCTGAACTTGTTTCAGCATCTCTGCGGATTAATGAAGTCTTGAAATAAATTCAGGACGAAGAGTTAATATTCGCGTTCTTTATAATTACATTGTATCAATACTTTTCTTTAAAAGAGCCTATGAAAAAAAATACTTATATTCTTTATAAAATATTGCGCTAATATTTTTTATATAAACTAATATTATTTGTGAAAATGCTGTTATACATATTAATAGTAAAAATTGAATGTACCATTGCCAGAATTTTTAGCAATGAATCAATCTAAATAAATGAAGATGTCAATTTAAGCAGCATTCCAAAAGAATATTGTTTCGCGGCTCTCTAGATGATGATATTTTAATACAATTATTAATATGTTTTAACAGGGTCTTATAAAATTACAATTATTAGTTTTACAGATTATAAACTAATAAAAGTTTTCACGTGAAAACACTTCTATAAATATAATTAAAAATAGTATCTGTTTAATTAAAATTTTATTGCAAGGAGTGCTATTTTGTTAGTATTTATATTTAGTAATGAATAGAAAATATAATTTCTTTATCATATTAAAATATGTCTTGTACGGAATATAAATTGACTTATATAAAAAAATTGCATGGTTTTATGTTTTGAATTTGTTTTCTGTTTTAATAATATTTGTATGTTCTTTTGTTTAAATGATATTTAAAAAATATATTATTAGGATTTTTATGCGTAAAATATTAATGACAAGAATATAATATATCGTTTTATAAATCAATTTGTAAAATAATATTTTTAATTTTTGAATCGAATTTGTTTTTTCTTAAATGTGTTGAAAGCAATCTGATATCATTTTTTTATTCTTATGCCGCGAGCACTGCGAGCAAATCTAAAATATTAAGCCTTAAAAATGATATACAATGCTTTTTATCTAAGGCTAGAGGATAAGTTAAATAATACTATTTTTTCATAAATTATTGTTTTCACGTGAAAACAATAGTTTACGTAAGTATTTCATTCGGTTTATAATAAATATTTTATTGCTATGTTTTATGCTTTCATTATTTAGTTTATATTAAATAAAAAATTTGTTTATTTCTATTAAAACATGCTGTTTTGCTGTAAATTAGACATAATTATAAAAAATTGTTAATTATTTGCGTTTTTTTTTGGATTCAGCTAAAAAAATATTTATACGATATTTAATGAATGTAATGCAGTGCATTTCTTTATTTTGACCTTGTTTCAGGACTTTATTAAACAATAGAGATGCTGAAATAAATTCAGCATGACAGGAGAATTCCAAAATCAATACTTTTATTATATAGAGCAAAAAAATAATTTGTATTAAGTCTAATGTTTTACCAAAAGCAGATATTGTTTATACTATTTTCATTAAGGATATTACTTATGTTAACAAAAGAATTATTAATTCAATGTATAATTACTTTGTTTTATTAGTATTTCTTTGCTTAAATTTTTTATTCTAATGAAATATTATGTTAACTATTTTTGTGTAAAATTATATATTCATAACTCCCTATTATACATAAGCAATGATAGCAAAAACATTATAAGCCATTGCAGTTAGTTTTCATATTACTAAGTAATCCATAAAGATAATCTTTTAAACAGGATTACTGAATAAAATGCTTTTTCTGCTGCATGCAAGCGGGCAGTTTTCTTAATATAAGATGTTTTATTCTCAAAATAGAGATAATATGATTTGGTTCTTTTAAAGAAAAGTATTGATACAATGTATTTATAAAGAATGCAGATATTACTTTGTCGGCCTGAACTTCTTTCAGGAGCTCTTTAAACCGGAGATGCTGAAACAAATTCAGGATGACGGGAAGATTATAAAATCAATAATCTTCTTATAAAGAGCGTGTGATTTTTTGCTTTTTTCAATCCAGTCAGAGCTGCATAAAAATGACAAGCAGTTTTTTGTCCTTAAGGAACTGGCGGCATGCATTACTGCGGGAGACTGGCACGGTCAATAATATTTTTAACTTTTTTCTGTTTTTCGCATGGAAATATGTAATTCCCGGCTTAATAGGCAAGATTGTTGGTATAGACGACGAGAAAATGATTTAATATTGCTTTTGGAGTAAAAACGCTTAAAAATATCTATACTCTGCTTAAATGTTCAAAAAATGGTTTAAAACATGAAACATTCAATATTTGACAGTTTTTGAAACATATATATATAATTAATAATTATGCTGCATTTTTTTGCAGCTGGAGAGTAAAATGGCTGAAATAATATCTATAGCCAATCAGAAAGGAGGAGTGGGAAAAACCACTACCTCAATGAATCTAGCTGTTGCTCTGGCTGTTCTTAATTTTGAGACGCTTCTTATAGATTTTGACCCTCAGAGCAATGCGACTTCTGGTCTTGGCGTAAATGTAGGGGAAGAAGACAACAATGTTTATGATGTCCTTTGCGGAAACTGTTCTGCATCCGATGCCATATACCGGTCTTCCGTTGAATGGCTTGACGTTATGCCTACAAGCAGAAATCTTGCAGGAGCAGAAATCGAGCTTGTTGATCAGGAGGAAAGGGAGTTTTTCTTGAAGAAAGCTCTGGAAAGCATAAAGGGCATGTATAAGTTTATAATAATAGACTGCCCTCCTTCATTAGGTTTGCTGAGCCTCAATGCCCTGAATGCTTCAGATTCAGTAATAACTCCAATACAATGCGAGTATTATTCCATGGAGGGATTGGCGTATTTTATTAGCACTGTGGGAAAAATTAATGAAAATATGAATCCTCGTCTTAAAGTAGATGGCGGACTTATAACAATGTTTGATTCCCGCATAAATCTTGCCAATCAGGTTAAGGATGAGATAAGCAATTACTTTGGGGAAAGAATGTATAAAACAGTAATCCCGCGAAATGTAAGCCTTGCTGAAGCTCCCAGCTTCGGCCAGTCTATTTTTATGTATGACCATGCTTCCAGGGGGGCAAAGGCCTATAAGGATTTTGCCTTAGAATTCCTTTCAAGACGAGGTTTAGATATAAAGCCTTATAAAAAGGCTGTAATAAATCTTGGCACTGGCAGCGGATATAAAGGCGAAGAAAGCTGGGGCAAGGATTTTTTTGTAAAAATACAAAAAATTTTTAAGAGCAGAAAAAGATAAGGAAAGATTATGGCAAGAAAAGTATTAGGAAGAGGCTTGGATTCTATTTTCGGCGGAAAAATAAATAAAGATGTTTCTTTCACCAATAATGAAAAAAAATCTTCTTTGCCTGAAAAAGCGGAAGAGCGGAATAAAAAAACAGAGGAGCCGAATCAGAATGCCGTAAACAAGGCGTCGGTTCAAGAAAACAAAACTCAAGAAACCAAAACCACTTTGCCATCAGCCATTAAGGAAAAAGAAAAAAAGGAAAACATTTCCTCAAAAAAGATCACTCATCAAGACAATTTTTATGAAGAGGAAACATCCGAAGATGAGCCGAAACCGGCGGAAATACAAAAAACAGAATCTTTGCTGAGGCAGGCTGCCGTACAGAAAAAAAATGAGAGCGTCATGCAGCCATACGCAAAAGAATATTCAGAAAAAGAACATGATGGCAGGGAATATGTGCGTAAAATTCCTTTAGACAGAATAAGACCGAATATGTATCAGCCCCGCAGAAATTTTGATGAGGCTGCACTCCAGGAACTGGCTGAGTCAATAAGGTCTAGCGGTTTATTGCAGCCTATAACTGTGTGGAAAGATTCTGATAGGGAATATTATGAAATAATTGCGGGTGAACGGCGAATGCGCGCTGCCCGCATGGCAGGGCTGAAAGAAGTAAATGCCATTATCAAAGAAAATCTTTCGGACGAGAAAAAATTGGAACTTGCTCTTATTGAGAATATACAGCGCGAGGATTTAAATGCCATAGACACTGCAATGGCATATAAGCAGCTGATAGAGCATTTTGGCATATCACAGGCCGATATTTCACGCACCGTTGGCAAATCCAGGGCTGCCATATCCAATACTCTTAGGCTTATGGAGCTGGAGGAGAATATCCGCAATGCCGTTCGCTCTGGACTTATAAGCGAAGGCCATGCCCGTGCCCTGCTTCAAGTTCCTGACAAGGCAAAAAGACAGGAAATTTTTCAGAGAATCGTAGCTGAAAAACTTTCTGTTCGCGAAACTGAAGCTATGGCCCAGAATTACCATTATGAGCTTCCGGCAGATAATCAGCCTCAGCCGAGGCGCTTGATTGCTAAAGCTCCGGAAATAATAGATATGCAGGCTTCTCTTTCCCGCCACTTTGGCTCAAAAGTTGAAATAAAGCCTGGCTCAAACGGCAAGAAAGGCAAAATAGTAATAAGCTATTATTCCTTAGACGATTTTGACAGAATTACATCCATTCTTCAGAGAAAAAATGACATTGCGTAAAGCTTAAAATGGAGATTTTAATATGAGAAAGTTTTTGCTTTTTTTGATTACTTTGTTTTTTGCCAATGCTGCTTCCATCCCGGCCTCTGCGCTGGAAGGAAAAGGAGTTTTTGCGGCTTCTCCAACGCCGGCTTATGTGGCAGCTGAAAACAATCTTTCAAAGTTTTTCCTTTACGCTGACGGAGGTTTCCATGCTGACTGGTATGTGGGTTATAATAACTGCTGGACAGTGCAGCTGCCTCCAATAAACACTTCCGCATATAAAAAAGCTTATCTTGGGGCCAAGATAGGCAGGGCCAAAATAAAGTCTTGGCCAAATTCTTGGGATTCCTCTCCGATTCCAGGCAAAATACATATTGCTATAAACGACACATATTCTTTTAATTCTGAGCATGCCTATGTCCTGGCGGATGCTAAAGATTTGCCATTGGAGCCTCTTCCCGGAGATTACCTTGAAGGCGTAGATTCCGCGCAGTGGTTTTGGACTCCCATTCCTATTTCAAAAATTTCTAAGACACAAAATAATTTTCTTGCCCTATGGTCTTCGGGAAAAGACTTTGTGTCTTCTTCATCTGCGCCGATTGTGGCTGCCGCAATGAGCGATGACGGCATGGAGAATGTATGGCTTTCGCGCAATATTAAAGGCGCTCCGCCGTCAGGAGAATCAGCTTTGGAAACTCCGATTTCCGGGCTAAAGCCGGCTTTGGCAATAAAGCTTGTGCCCCAGAATGATTTTAAGGTTGCGATAAAAGGTTTTTATGCTCAGGTGAGCGATGAGCAGATTGACACATTCTTTACTGCTGTAGGCGAAGACGTGCGGGCTGCCTGGCTTGAAATTTCTTATGATAAGTTTGACTGGCAGCGGGTAGGGCGTTATTTTTTCCGAACACCGTATTTCCGTTCATTCGGGAGAAGGGAAATATCAGACAGCATGTTCTATATAAGGGCCGCTGCGGTTGATTCCCTGGAAAACATCGGTTATTCAAACGCTATAAAGATTCCAGGCATTAAAAAGGGCGAATGAGTTTTTTATCTAATCGGTTTAATGCGAAGCTAGGAAAGAATTTATGGAAAAAATAGATATAGCTGTAGTTGGCGCGTCGGGAATGGTTGGGGGAGAGCTTTTAGGCCTGCTGGAACAAAGGAATTTTCCCGTAGGACAGTTATTTCCTTTTAGTTCAGGCAAAAGGGATTCTTTCATAAAATTTAAGGGGAAAAGCATAAAATGCCATGCTCCGTCCATTGAGGAGCTTAAAAAAGCCAGGCTGGTTTTTTTTGTTTCCATGGATGAGGTTTCCGCAGCCTTTGCAAGGAAACTTGCTGAAGCCGGCTCAATATGCATTGATGATTCTTCCTATTACAGGCTGGCAGAAGATGTTCCGCTATGCATACCTGAAGTTAACGGGGCTTCCCTTAAAAATTTCTTTAAAGGGAAAAACAAGGGAAACAAAAGTGGAATTCTGATAGCGGGCCCGAATTGCACTATAACAGGGGCGGCTGTTTCTCTTGCGGAGATACATAGAAAATACGGAATAAGAGAATTGCGCATTTCTTCCTATCAGGCTGTTTGCGGAGCTGGCCGCGATGCCATGCTGCAAATGGAAAAAGAAGTAAAGCATTATGCTTCTACGGGGGAATTCCCTAAAGAAAAAGGCGTTTTTCCCAGGCCTATAGCTTTTAACCTGTTTCCTCAAGTCGGCGGATTTGATTCAGAAGGTTTCTGCTCTGAAGAAAGAAAGGTTTCCGCCGAGCTGAAAAAAATACTAAATGCCCCATCCATGAAGGTTAGCTCAACTACGGTAAGGGTTCCGGTGCTAAGGGGTCATTCCTTAGCTATATGGGCTGCCACTGAAAAAACATGGACTATAGCTGATCTTGAATGCTCTTTGGAAAAAACCCCAGGCTTAAAATTTTTCAGAAAGCCGGAGGAATATCCTTCGCCGCTTGAATATGGCACAAGAACAGACATTGTTTATGCCGGTCGCCTTCGCGCTGCGGAAACGGGTAAAAATGAATTTCAGCTTTGGACAGTTTCAGATAATCTTTATAAGGGAGCGGCTTTAAATTCTGTTCAGATAGCGGAATATCTTGCAGATAACGGGCTTTTGTAAATTCGTTCTGTTTTGCCACAGTTAACTTATCCGAAGATTTATAGCATATTGATTGTTCTAAATATCAGCATCATTTTATTATGAACACATTAGATATTCTAGTGATAGGCTTTATCCTGCTTGTCGTGCTTTTGAAATCCTTGATTTCATATTTAATTGCAAAAAAAAGGACTGAAAGGTTCAAGGCCATTGCCTTAAATCGCGGGCTTCTTTTTGAAGATGATGCTCAAACGCTTAAGAATGAATTGCAGTCAGGCCGCATTTGTTTTAGTTTTTTTAAGCAGGGAAGTTCTTCACAGCCTGAAAATTGCCTATGCGGAGTGCGCTTTGGCAGGTTTTCTGCCGATTTTTTTGATTATAGCTATATAGATTCCGGCTCCAGACACTCTAGAAAGTATAATTACCGTTGCGGGCTTGTGAGATTCCCTAGTGAAATCTGTTTGCCGCAGTTTGAGCTGGTGCCGGAATATTTTTTTATGCGCCTTAGAGATAGCATTTTTGGCTTAGACATAGATTTTGATGAATATCCCCTTTTCTCTGAAAAATACCAGCTTACCGCATATAGAGATTCCGAAGAATCATATCGTTTTGCTCAAGAGGAATATATCAGGAAGCTTTTTCAGCCTTCGGTAATTGCCTGTTTTGAGAAATATACAGGCCTTGAAGCATACTCCAAAGCTAATTTTCTTCTTGTGTGCAAGTATGGCTTAATGAAGATAGAAGAAACTGAAGAATTTGAAAATGCCGTAAGAGAGATATCTGAGATCATTTATTCCGCATATCAAAGCAATTTGGAGTATTTCCGCAGCATGCAGGCCTAAGATTGTTGTAAGATATGCTGCTAAAGGGCATGTGCGAATTAAAGCGTCTCTGGAGAAATTTTGCTTATTCTCAAATTGTAAATTGTTAAAATAATGTTGTTAAACTGGAGATTATAAAATGATAAAAAAATGGATGAAAATTCTTTTATTTAGCATATCCGGCTTTGCTGCTTTGAGCGCAGTTTTCTTCCTTGCTGAAGCCGCAAGGAGAAATGCCTGGCCGGTAGACGGCGCAATTATTTTAGGTATAGGCACCGCTTTAGTTTTGCTTTTTTTCATTGCGTATTTCATATATTCTTTCATAAAGGATAGCGTAATAAGGGATAAAAAAATAAAAGAAATGTCTGCAGCCAGGAGTCTTGCGTATTTGCAAAATATGCCTGCCGAAGAAATATTTTGGAATCTGCGCGAAGATTGCGGTTCGTCTGATGATTGTTCACCAGACATGATGGATATGCTTTTTATGACTTCCCAGAAAAAGATTGCGGATACGGATATTAGGGACCGTGCCGAAGGCATAGCTGTAAGCCGCGGAATAAAAGAATTTGGCGGACGCAGCGGATATTTTAATGTTCTTTCCTATGAAACGGACGGAAATGTGAAAATTCATGTTTTTGACAGGCATTATGTCATAAGGTATGAGAGACAAAAAAATTCTTTTAGAATGAAACCTGTCATTGAGAAGAAAAGCGGCGCAGTAATTCTGTTTAACGGGAAAAATTTGCCTGAGTTTTGGATGATTCCGGAATCATTTGTAGAAAAAGCCATGGATCGTTTTTTAGGGGCAGACATAGATTTTGATGAAGCTCCTGTTTTTTCTAATACATATAGACTGACTTCCACTGACATAAACATAAAACAGTTTTTTACTCCTCAGATTCTCGCATGCTTTGAGAGGCATCCCGGCCTTACTATAGAAAGCGATTATTCTATGCTATATATTTCTTGCGAATTTATCAGAGAATCGGCAGATTATATGGCTTTCGCTGATGCTGTGAGGGATATTGCCCATAATATAAACAGTTTTGCCGGATTTAAAAAAGACCAGCCGAACCTTTCTGCCTCTTCTTTCTAAACAGTTCCTGCTAATCTGAGAAAATGGCAGAAAAAAACCCGGCGAAGAGCCGGGTTTAAAATTTTTAAGCCGGATATGAGATTCATGCTCCGGCGGAATTGGAAGAGGTCAGAAGAAAAGCATTATTTCTTTTCTTCTTGATTGTCGTGTTCTTCTACAAACTTCTTGATGTCTTCAATACCCTCAATTATGAGGCGGGCTTTAGACAGGCCAAAGGAAAAAGGATACTTGTCGTTCTCGTTCCTTTTGAGAATCAGCACAGGCTGGCCCTTGTATTCTGTTTTTTCAACTATCATGACTTCCTCCATTTGCTGGCCGCTGTAAAGAGCAGCCTTGCTATAAAAATAATATCATAAATAAAGATAATAATCAAATATAATTATATTTACATTTAATAGTTATCCGCTGAAGTCCGCTAAAGATATATATATGTTATAATAGAAAAAAAGACTGCTGAAAACAGGTTTATTAAAGTGATGATTGCAAGACTGATTTCCGCTATTTTTAAGACCAGGGGCATTATCGGCGTTGACATAAGCGCGCGTTCAATAAAGCTTTCCCGAGTAACCCCTTCTTCAAAAAAAATAAAAATAAAGGAATGCGGGATACTTCCTTTAGCTTTGTCGGAAAATCTGCCCTTTGATGAGAGAATTAGCCGCATAGCCTCAGAACTTAGAAAATTTATAAAAGAGAAAAGGATAGGATGCCGCAATGCTGTAATATTGCTTTCAGGGAACGATGCTCGCATAGCATATTCCAAGCTGGATCGCAGGCCGGATGAAGATTTTGCGGAAGCATGCCGCAAGGAAGCTGCCAGCCTTTTCTTCAATACAGATGATCTTTTTATAGACTATGATGAGCTTGGTGAAACCTCTGAGGATGGCATTACAAAAGTTAAAGTTGTTTTCGCAGCTGCTAAGAAATCTGTTATCAAAGAGAAAATCCTCATTGCCGAGCAGGCAGGCCTTGAGCCTGTAATGATAATCCCGGCTGCTTTTGCTTTTGAAAGAATGTTAATGTCCCTTTATGGCAAATCAGACAAAAATAGCCTTCTGGTTTCTCTAGGCCGTAAATATGCCGGAATGTACCTGTATGGCGATGGCCGGGCAGAGGCCGTAAGAAATGTCGCTGTGGAAAGCACAATTGCCGAAAGCCGAATACAGTCAAAGCTAAAAGTTAACAGGGCAGCCGCGGAAGAAATAAAGAAAAAATATGACTTTCCGGTGTCAGAAGAAGAAAAAGCGGCTGTTCTTGACCGTTTCAGCAAGGAAGAATCCGTAGCAATAAGCGCTAAGAAAGAATATCTTGATTCTTTGGCTGCCGAGATTGATCCGTTTGTTTACCTTTCAGATTTAAAAGTCTCATCAATCCTTGTCACTGGCGGGCCGGCAGCGGATTCTGGAATTGGCAGGTTTATTGAAGAAAAGCTAAAACTCCCTGCCAGGGTTTTTCCGCAGGCCGATGACCTTTCTAAAAGCAGCATTAATCTTGCGGGGAAAAATTCATTTTCTCTTATGCCTGCGTCTGCCGCATCTCTTAGCTTTGCCTCTTATCCGGGCCTTACCAGGATAAACCTGCTTCCTTCAGGTTATGAGGGTTTTGGAAATAAGGCTCAGAAGATTTTTAAAACTGTTTTTTATGTAATTATAGCAGCCATGGCAGCCGCCTTTTTTACTGTGCATGGAACTGTTTCCGGATTAAAGTCAGAACTGGAGGAAAGCCGTGCGGCGCGCATTGCGGCTGCTGTTGCCGCCAGCGATTCTGAGATCTCAATCCTTAAGAAAGAAGCGGATTCCATTGCTGCCTATGTGGGCCAGGCAGAGGAAATAAAAAATAGCAGGGCTCTTTCGGCAGGTCTTATAAAGGATGTCATATCTTCTTTGCCGGAAGGAATGCATATATCGGGCTTGTCTTCCGTTCAGGAAGAGGATTATCTTTCCGTAGAACTGAAAGCTATAGCTAAAAATGCGGCAGATGCTGCATCATGGGCTGAGTCTTTATCTGAAAAATCCTCTTTCAGCGAAGTGTCCGCCGACACTGCCAGCAAGCCTGCTCCGTCAGCTGGGTTTTATGAAATGCTTGTGAAATTTAAATATAAAGGAGACTCTAAATGATAAGGCCTCTTCTTTCCCGCTGGCAAAAAATAAGGGCATTAGTCAGTCTTCTCGGCTTTGTTTCTTTAATCTGCATTTATTATTTTTTTATTCTTCAGCCATCGCTTAAATCTTTATCAGAGTGCCGCAATGCTCTTTCTTCTGAGGAAAGCTCTGTTGTTCTTCCCAGCCAGCAGAATATTTCTGAGGAGAGCATTAAAGAGGAACTTTCTAATCTCAAGAAACAAAAGAAAAATTTAGATGCTTTATTTGTAAGGGAAAAGAATATTCCTCCTCTTACGCGCACTTTGCGGAATCTGTCTAAAAAGAATAATATGGATCTCCGCAACTCAGTTAAGGTTTCCGTGTCCGGTCAGCAGGGTCATTTCGTAAAAGCGGAATGTTCTCTTACCGCCATAGGTAAATATGAGGATGCAATCCAGTTCCTTTATGCCCTGGCAGAAGAGGGATGCATAATACAAAAGGCTGACATGTCCATAATTGCGGATGGCGGCGATGAACAGTCTGTAAAGCTTTCCCTATCCATGTCATACTATCGCTATAATAAATAAATTATGTTAGCACTGCGCCATAAGCCGGTCTCCGCTTTCTGTTTCCTTTTGCTGTTGCCATGTCTTCTTTTTTGTTCATCGGATGCTAATGCCCAGGAATCTAAAAATGTGTATGGCCCGCCTGTAAGCGCGGCAAGCAATGCAAGCGAAAGCCCTAATTCCAAGAATTCAAAAGAAAATATCCTGAATAAAATTCTTACGGATCTTTCATATAGGGGAAAGGTTGCTGACAAAATGCTTGAAACCGGCATTGCGGGAACGCTGCTGAATTTAAGCCGCTATCCCACATATTCTGAAGCAAGGGAAGCCATGATATTTTGGATTTCAAAAAATCCTGAAAAGGCGGCAGATTATGCTGCCATGATATATGGCGGCGAAAAAGGAAATGCCTCGCCTGATGCAAACTTAGGCATTGGCAGTTTTGGCAATGATTATTCTGTTGATGAACATGGAAATATTGTCCATACAATTTACAATTTTTCGCTTAGCGACGGCTTTATGGCAAAAATCAAGGCATTGAATAATGCCGCTGCGGACAGAACCCTTTCCTTAGAAAATCTTTCAGAAGCTGGACGGAAGCTCTTTGAAGGCTCCTCCGCTTACCAGGGGCGCCTGGAATCCGAATTTGAAGCTGCGGACGGCGTTTATATTGGCGGCAGCGGAAAGAGCCGCAGAAATGGCTTTTCCGGCGGTTTTAGGCCAGCTAAATATTCCGGTTCTTATGACAATATAAAAATAAACCGGGAAGCTGTTGATTATGAGTCAAAACGGGCCGGTGATCTGCTTGCTTTGCTGCGCGGCAATGGCGGAGGCCCTGAAGGCGCGGAGCAGTATTATTCCTATGCTTGGAAAGCTTACGGAAATTTCACAGGATATTCTTCTCCTTTAAAAAGCCGCAAAGTCATAACGGAAAAGGAGTCTTTTAAGCTGGAACAGCTTAGGACGGATTTGCGCAAGGCTCTTGCCGGGCTTTCCATGCAGATGATGTCTTTATATGCTGAAGAAATGTCCCGCTCCCTTAATCCTTCTTCTGCAGGCTATGAAAGCATGCTCAGCTCTCTCCGCAAATTAATTGAAAGCATTGAAGAAAAACTTGCTTACGCAGGAAATCAAAAAGATTTGTCAGAAATAACAAAAAAATTGTCAGAAGCCCAGGCAGAGTTTTCTGCCTTATATATGGCATATTCTGTATATAGCTCTGCTATTTCCATTGAGAAGAAAGCGGCAGAGACAGGCTTTTCATGTTTTGCGGATTGGGCTCTTTATAAAATATTGAGCCATTTGTGTCCTGAGATCCCGTTTGTGAGGGCAAGGGCTGACATGAAAAATTTCAGCAAGGATATTTTCTCTTCTCTGAAAAAAGCTGCTTCTGGCAATCTTAAAGAAGCTATTGAGGACGGCAGCATTGATGCCCTCGGTTCAGCCGTTTCAGCAGTTCGCGAATATTCCTTGAAAAACAGGCAGCAGCAGTATTTTTTCTGGGGAATGTTTTTCAGGCCTTTTGAAATTGAAATTTTTATGGTTAAAGGCCGCGCGGTTTTTAAGCCTTCTTTCCCATGGATGATATTTAAGCTGGAAAAAATGAATAATAAGATTCCAGCTATGCAAAATGATTCCATGCCTGGCGGCATGCCGGCATAAAATTTTTATATTTTGCTAATTCAAAATCTTTTAATCCAAATAAGTTATTGGCGCGAATTTTAGCATGAAAGTCTGGGTGGCTCCGCTGTCAAATTTTATGGTTGCCTTTGCATTGCTGCCGCTGCCCAGCTGGGCTATTATTGTGCCTTGTCCCAGCGCAGGGTGATTTACCCTTTTGCCTGTCTGGCCTGCCTTGTTTCCGGCATTGCTGTTTCCAAATGAGGGAATGCTTTGCTGAGGGGGACGGCGGTAAGAAATGGAGGAAGATTCACCGTGTTTCCAGTCTGTTCTGCCTTTTTCCGTGCTGCCGCGCTGCCAGCTGGAATAATTGCCGTTGCGCGCAGCATATCTGCCGCTGCCAGGCTGCGGGACAGATTCCAATCCGCTTTCTTCCAGAAAACGGGAAGCGAAGCTGCTATAGGTGTTGCCGAAAACCATGCGTTCATCTGCCCATGTGAGATACAATGCTTTGCGCGCCCTTGTCATGCCCACATAGGCCAGGCGGCGCTCCTCTTCCATCTCGGCTTCTGAGGCTTCCTTTGAGTTTATCGGGAAAAGGTTTTCTTCCATTCCTGTAAGAAAAACTATCGGAAATTCCAAGCCTTTAGCCAAATGCACAGTCATAAGCGTTGCGGCTTCCGCTGCCGGATCAAGCTGGTCTATGCTTGAGGCCAGCATTACTTCCTCAAGATATTTCGGCAGCGTAGGCTGCGTGCCGTTCTGGCGGCACCGTTCCTCAAAATCTTTTATGGCATTAAGCAGTTCCTGAAGGTTTCCTATTCTGTTGCGGGATTCTTCCGGGTCTTTTTCAGCCAAATCCTCGGTCATTTTCCAATATCCGGATTTGAGCATTAGCTGTTCAAACATGTTTGATGGCGCAGCTGCGAAAAGATCTGTTTTGGTTTCTTCCAAAATTCTCATGAATTCCGCTATGCCCCTTCTTGCGGCAGGCGTGAGCCCGGCTATCTGCTCCATGTTAAGCATGGCATCATAAAGGCTAATGCCTTGGCTCTGCGCATAGTCCCTTATTTTTTCCGCAGCGGTTTTTCCAATGCCTCGCGGAGGGAGATTCATAACCCGCATTATGCTCACGGTGTCTGAAGGCATGACCAGAAGTTTCAGATATGCCAGCGCGTCTTTTACCTCTTTGCGGTCATAAAAACGGACAGAGCCTATTATTTTGTACGGAATCCGCGCATTGCGGAAAGCTTCTTCAAAATTGCGGCTTTGAGCATTAGTGCGGTAAAATACCGCCATGTCATTATAGCTAAAGCCCATGCCGGAATAATATTTCTTAATCAGTGCTGTAACGCCGCGAGCTTCCTCTTTTTCATTTTCAAATTCCAGGGCTTTAGGCTGCATTCCGTCTTCCGCGCTGGTCCACAAATCCTTGGGCTTTCGGTTTCTGTTATGCCTAATGACATTGTTTGCCGCTTTAAGTATAAGAGATGTGGAGCGGTAATTCTGTTCCAACACCACAGTTTTTGCATCCCTGAAGTCTTTTTCAAACTCCATTATATTGCGTATGTCTGCGCCGCGCCAGCCATATACGCTTTGGTCAGGGTCTCCGACTACGCATAGGTTCCGGTGCTTTTCGCAAAGCATTTTTACCAGCACATATTGGGCATGATTGGTGTCTTGGTATTCGTCCACAAGTATGTACTTAAATTTGTTCTGAAGCATATTCCGCACATCGCTGCATTGCTTAATCAGTTCGGCTGTGCGCACTATAAGGTCTCCGAAATCCAAAGCTCCCGCTTCTTTCAGTTTTTGCTCGTATTTAAGATATATTTGGGCTATTTTTGACTGCATGGCATCATCTTTTGATGCCGCATGAATGGAATAGCTTCCCGCATCAAGCAAATCGTCCTTTGCCCTGGAAATTATGTTAAGAAAAAGATTTATATTCCCTTTTTCGCTTTCCATCCCTAATTCATGAAGGCATATCTGTAAAAGTTTTTTTTGGTCATCGTCATCATAGATTACAAAGTCTTTTGGTATGCCTATATGCTCGCCGAATTGCCTTAAGAGCCTTGCCCCGAGAGCGTGGAAAGTGTGTATCCACATTCTGCCGTCATAAGGCGTGAGCTTGGCGACCCTGTTCTGCATTTCCTGGGCGGCTTTGTTCGTAAAAGTTATTGCCAGTATGCTTGAAGCAGGAAGACCGCTTGCTATCAGCAGCGCTATCTTTGATGTAAGTGTTTTTGTCTTTCCTGTGCCTGCCCCAGCCAGGATAAGCAGCGGGCCGCCAAAATAACGCACAGCCTCCAGCTGTTTTGAATTAAGCCTAAAGCTGGGAAGTATCTCTGTGTTTTCTTTAAAGCCTTCGTAAATCATTTGTTTTATTCTGCTGTCAGTTATAGCCTTTTTATATTAGCTGCATATTATGCAAATAGGGTTATCATGTTAAATTTCGGAAAAAAAAGAGCCCGGACAAGCCGAGCCCTTTTTAGGCCCGAAATAAACTAAACATTGAACTTGAAAAAGCAGATATCGCCGTCTTGAACAATGTATTCTTTGCCTTCGGAGCGGATTAGTCCTTTTTCTCTCAGTGTTTTTTCGTCTTTGTATTTTATGATGTCTTCATAAGAGTAAACATCTGCCCTTATGAATCCGCGCTCAAAATCACTGTGTATTTTCCCGGCAGCCTGAGGCGCTTTGAGTCCCTTTCTAAGATTCCATGATCGCACTTCATCTTCTGAGCCTGCGGTAAAGAAGGATATGAGGTTAAGCAGCTTTTTCCCTGCGAGAACCATTTTGTCAAGGCCGGAGTATTCCTCGCCCAAATCTTTCAGGAACATGGCTTTCTCGTCTTCCGGCAGCTCGGCAATTTCTGATTCTATTTTAGCGGAAATCTCAACCAGTATGGCATCCCGTTTCTTTGCGAAGTCGCGCATTTTCTGCAGTTTTTCCATGTCGGGCTGCTCATTGGTGTTTGCGACATAAAAAACAGGCTTTGTGGTTAGAAGATTAAAATCATGTGTTTCCTCTTCCGTGAATCCGGCATCCCTGGCAGGCTTGCCATCGTTCAGAAGCTGTTTTATGGCTTCCAGCTTTTCCTGTTTTTCTTTTGCGTCTTTATTGCCTGTCCTTGCAGCGCCTGAATTCTTGTCAAGCATTTTTTCTACTGATTCCAAGTCCGCGAGAATAAGCTCTGTTTCTATTACCTCTATGTCCCTTACAGGGTCTATCTCGCCTAAAACATGCACTACATCAGGATCATCGAAAACACGCACGACCTGCACAATGGCATCCACTTCCCGTATGTTTGCTAGAAATTTATTGCCTAAGCCTTCGCCCCGGCTTGCGCCTTTCACAAGCCCGGCTATGTCTACGAATTTTATATAAGAAGGAACTTTTTTTGGAGGCTTGAAAAGATCAAACAGGCCGTCAAGACGCTTGTCCGGTATCGGAACAACACCGACATTTGGGTCAATTGTGGTAAAGGGATAATTTGAAGAGGCTGCCCCGGCTTTTGTAAGGGCATTGAACAATGTTGATTTTCCCACATTTGGGAGACCGACTATTCCGATTTCCATTTGCGAACCTTCTTAAAAAGAATTTGGCCCTAATGGGCCTATATTAAATTATATCAATTGTGAAAAATGTTTTATAATGGCTTATTATAAATCAAGCAGTAATTCCTGAAGGCAACAATGACAATGCTTAAGGCTCAAAAACAGCCTTAAGCAAATTATTTGTTCCTTGACCATAATTGCTGAGACATGAAACATCAGCAATTATGAATATCAGCACTGATCAATGGTTTCAAGCCATTCTGCTGGTTTTATTTTCCGTCCGCACAAGTGCTGTTCAAATTTTTCGCGCAGTTTAGGCTTTAGAATCTTATGCCAGAAATAAATGCCTATTTTTGTGTTTCTTTGTTTCAGTTTAAACCCAGATGCCAATATTTCAAAGATAATATCAGCAAGCTCTCTGTTTTGCTGTTCTTCATTCTCTCTTGAAAAATTATCCGTATCAATGAAAAAAGTTTCGAAGTCAGGTTCAAGCTTGATTACGAAGTTGGAAGAATTTAAATCACTTAAGAAAAAGCCTGCATTATTTATTGCAATGATCTTTTTCAGAATGCTTTGTATGATTTTGATTCTTGGTATGTCTTCATTTCTGTCTATGCCGCATCTCTCAGGCCGGAAGAGCAGGTCCTTTAAAAGAAATCCATCTGCTTTCGGCATCAAATATCCCAAAGTTTTTCTGCTGCTGTTTATAAGTGCAGTTTCCGGAAGACAAAGTCCCGGAATCCTCGTTTTTATGCCGCATAATTCATGGATTATTCTTCCCTTTGAGTTATCAGGCATGAATAATATTTTTGCTACTTTGTCTTTTTCACATGTATTGAATATTTCTCCCTCAGCTCCGTATGCAATCTGTTCAAGGATAGTCAGAATCTGTCCGTCATTCTCTTTAAACAATGTTTCATGTTTCCCTTTTGCCTGCGGAATGAAAAAAGAGTGGATGGCCCTTATTGCTTTTATAAGCATAGGCATTTTTTTCGGAGAATCTATTATTATCGGCGGCATAGTGCCTAAAAACGTTCCTGAGAGCTTGATATTATCAAAGCTTTCAGCTGTTTCGCATAAAACAGGTATTATAATATGTTCTTGAGGCACATTTATTTTCTGGCTGTAAAAAGATGCCAGGCCGATATTGTCTGTGAATAAGAATATTTTGCAGTTGTTAAATATTTCTTTTTTCCTTTCATGCAAAGCGGAGATTCTGCTATTCAATTCTCTTATTGCTATTGAAATCATTTGTGTTTCTGTAATATTATTTTTCAATCCCCGATAAAACAATTCTGATATGTCTTCTGTTTTTGTATCTATGAAATCACATTCAAGAATATCTCCGTCAGGACGTACGACAAAAACATCTATGTTTAAATCAGAAGGCAGTATTTTCCATAGTGATTTATCAGGATTGTTTTTATCCTGCATAAAATATAATGGAACTTTAAGTATTTCAGGCAGAAAGGCTTTGAGTGATCTGTCGTTTAATGATATGCAGCACGCAGATAATTCCATTTTGCATGCTTCGTTCCTAAGCTTAGCAGCCAGTAATGGCATAAGCGCAGATTTGACATTAATAGTTAGTTTTTTCATTTTATAACCAATTTATAGATAAAAATAGTTTAGCATATATGAAAAAGAGCATTACCAATAAATAACGCATAAGCTGGTGTTTTTATTGCAGGATTTGTTATAATGAGGTTATTGGCATACGCCAAAAACTCAGATTTGATAATTTTGTCTTTTTTATAGAGTTTTTTAGAAATATGGCAAGGCCTGTTAAGTGCAGAAATATTGAATCCAGCCCCCGGTCTTATTATTTTAAGCCGCGCGGCATACCTATGTTTGAGCTGGAAGAAATATGCCTGGCCGCAGATGAGTTTCAGGCTTTAAAATATGCCGATGCTGATGCCATGATGCAGACAGAGGCTGCTGCCCTTATGGGCATATCCAGACAGACTTTTGGCAATATTCTGGCAAGGGCCAGAGCTAAAGTTGCGGTTGCTCTTATTCACGGCAAAGCTTTGCGCATTGAAAATGCCAATACGCGACAGGAGCATAGAACCATAACGGGCAGGCCGGAAATTGCGGAAGGTTCTGACAAGAATTAAGAATTTTAAATTAAGCAAATTCTAAGGAGGAAAAATGAGACTTTGCATACCAGTAGAGAAAAATGAAGGAATGGAATCTAAGGTTTACGGACATTTCGGCAGCGCTCCGGTTTTTGCCGTTTATGACACGGAAAAAGCCGTTGCCGAATTTAATGATAATGCCAATATGCATCATGAACATGGCAAATGCAATCCGGTAGGCTCTGTTCAGGAATTGAAAGCGGATGCAATAGCCGTGGGGGGCATAGGCCTTCGCGCATTAATGATGTTAAATCAGGGCGGCATTAAAGTTTTCCGTGCGCCAGCCGGAGGCAGCCTTGAGGATGCCATTGCCATGTTCAAAGACGGCAAGCTGGAAGAAATGACTGGCGAAAGCTGCTGCTCAGGGCATGACTGCCATCATTAATTAAAATAAGTGCTTTTCTTTCTGTCATATTAAGAAAGGCACAGACATCAGGAAAAGCAAAAAGGCTGGAAATTATTTCCAGCCTTTTTTTCATTGCCATTTTTTCAGCCCGAATTTTTATTGCCGGCCTTTTTTTTATTTGCTCATTGCAAGCGCATAAATGCGTCAGTCATTCCCAATGCGCTGGAAAACCTTAAGGTCAAATTCTGAAATTATGGCAAGCAGGTGATCAAAAATGTCAGACTGCACATTTTCATAATTTACCCAGCGCGTGTCCGCGCAAAAACAGTAGATTTCCATAGGAAGACCTTCCGGTGTTGGAGCAAGCTGCCTTACCATGCATGTAAATTTGTTTGACACAAATTCATTCTCATGAAGATATTCCAGTATGTACTGCCTAAAAGTGCCAAGATTTGTTATTCTGGTTATGTTAAACTGATCAGCATTCCGGTTAGCTTCTCTAAGCTCTTCCTGTTTCTTTTTCAGATAATTCTGCAGCAGGCGTATCTTTTTCAGTCTTTCAATGTCATCATTGTCAAGAAAGCGCACTGTTTTCATGTCTATGTTTATGGCTCTTTTTATGCGGCGGCCTCCTGAATCTGACATTTCCCGCCAGTTTGCGAAAGAATTAGATATAAAAGTATTTGCGGGAATGTTAACCACCGTGTTGTCCCAATTTCGCACGCGCACGGTAGTAAGAAGAATGTCCGTTATTTCGCCGTCAGCATTCTGCCCCGGCATAACAATCCAGTCGCCTACACGCACAAGATCATTCAGCACAAGCTGGAAGCCGGAAACAAGTCCAAGTATGGAGCTTTGGAAAACAAGCAGCAGCACTGCCGAAAGGGCAGTAAGGCCGCCTATGAGATAGGCCGGGTCTTTGTTTAATAACGCAGAAAGGGCAAGTATGCCCGTAACAATCCATATTATTATCTTAACAGCTTGGGAAAGTCCTTTGACAGGAAGGCGGATATTTCTTTCAAAGCGGGCAGAAATCACGCTTACTGCGCTTGAAAGCGTTATGCAAACAGTGAATAATGCAAAAGCCCATAATATGCGCGAGGTAAGGGAATTAAGCAGCTGATGCTCCAGCCTAAGCTCTTGCAGTATGACTGGGGCTGAGGCTGCCAGAATCAGAGACATGAGCATGAAATAAAAAGAAAAGAAAAAGTGGAATTTTTCCAAAAGCCCTATCCAAGGGCTTATCACAAAGTGTTCCAGCTTAACCGTAAGCTCATGCAGTTTCCTTGCCAGCCAGCGGCAGATAGACAATGATGCCGCAAAAAAAAGCGCCACAAGGGAATATTGCAGCCACACATGAAAAGAAAGAAAAAAGTCTAGCATGGTTACAACATAATTATAGGTATTTTGTTATATCCAAGGCCAGCCCTGATAATGGCATATATTATTTAGGCTGAGAGCTTTGCCGCATTCTTGAAGAAGGGCCCAATAGCTTAAAAAGATGCCTATAAAAAAGTAAAATAGTTATAGGGCAAATTAAAGACGGCAAGGCTAAGCCGCAAAAGCATTGCCTGGAGCATTTATGGCAGACATGGAAAATACATATAACGGCAAAACATCATCTACTGAACATCTTTCTTTTTTCGGCGAAGTCCTAAAAAAAATATGCGAGGAATATAAGCCTGAGACATTGGCGGAAATTTTCAATGCTTTATTCCCGGAGATAAAGGACAAGGATGCCACCGGGACAGATATTTCCTTTGATGCGGTTGATCCTTTCACTTTTCTGGCAGGCCTTAATTCCGGCAGCGATGATGACCGCAGGCATGTATGCGAAAGCGTGCGCCGCCGTTTTGGCATAAATGCCCAGATTCCTTCCCGCATGGATCTTTTGCCGTTTTTCAATCCTTTTAAATGCCGCTTCATTCCATATTCATATAATGGCGCTGCGGAGGCAATTTCCAAAATATGGTCATTCGCTAAAGAGCTTGCTGCAAGCTGCGGCAATGAAATAAAGCCGGAATCATTTGATTCCGTATGCTCTCTTTCCTATGCCGGGGTGATAAAGGTCAGCCAGATACTGTATCTCTGCTATCCGGAAAAATATTATCTCATGGAACGCCGCACATGCCGTTTTATTGGCTTTGAAAGGGAAGACAATTATGCGAATTTCCAAAAATTCCAGAAAACCGTGAAAGAAACCTGCCCTGGCGCAACCCCGGAGGAATTTTTGCAAGGCGTGGCAGAAGGCACAATGGCAAAAATCACTGCCAATGAAAAAAAAGAGCCTGCCCAGGAAGGGCAGCCCGGATCTTCAGGCCATGAAGCGGCGCGCGCAGCATTGCAGGCCATGGAGGAAGCCGGGCCGCGCTTCCCTCTGAACCAGATACTTTACGGCCCCGCAGGAACCGGCAAAACATATTCGGCCATAGTGCGCGCCATGGAAATAGTTGACGACCGCTCATACGGCAATCTTACCCCGGAACGGTACCGCCTGCTCAAAAAACGCTTTGACCAGCTGCGCCGCGCAGGCCGCATTGAAATGGTTACATTCCACAGCAATTATTCCTACGAGGAATTTGTTGAAGGAATAAAGCCCAATACGGAAAACCGGGATATGCTCACATATACCAAGGAGAACGGCATATTCAAAATGCTGGTGAATGTTGCAAAGGCGGAGCAGCTCAAAACCTCCGGCGGCGGCAAAATAGATTTTTCCACTACAAGGGTGTTCAAGCTTTCGCTGCGCAATACAAATAACCCGGAAGACGGCGATATTTACGAATACTGCATTCAGAACGATGTTATAGCCATGGGTTATGGCGAGACCGTGGACCTTGCCTGCGTGGTAAGCCACGGCGACATACAGAAAATAATAGAAAATGGTTCTGTATTCAAGGAAAAACGCTTCACCGGCAAGGCCATAGAGATTTTTAAGCTGCTCATGCGCGAAGGAGACATAGTGCTTATATCCAACGGCAATGAGAACGTGCGCGCCATAGCCCAGATAACCGGAGATTATGAATTTAATGACGGCACCGTGCTTAATTACTGCCATTTCCGCCCCGTGCGCTGGCTGTACTGCGGCGGGAACATTCCCGTTGAAAAGCTGCTCATAACAAACAAGCTGCCGCGCCAGCCTATTTATTCTTTCTGCAATCTGCGCAAAGAGGGTTTTGCCGATTACAATGAGAACATAAACACGCAGTATCTGGGCCAGCTGCTTGGCGGCCTGCCCGCCGCCCGCGTAAAAAACTATGTGCTTATAATAGACGAGATAAACCGCGGGGACATAGCGAAGATTTTCGGTGAGCTTACAACGCTCATAGATGACGACAAACGCCTTGGCGCGGATAATGAGCTTACGGTAAAACTGCCTTATACAAAGGAACTTTTCGGCATACCGAAGAACCTTTACATAATAGGAACCATGAGCGTGGCGGACAGGCAGACCCACCCAGTGGATTTTACGCTGCGCCGCCGCTTCAGCTTTATAAACCTGCCCCCGCGCGAAGACCTTGTGCCGGAAGAAATACGCGATATATATGTTCTTGTGAACAAGAGAATAAATGCTCTTCTGGGCGGAGATTACCTTATAGGCCACGGCTATTTCATGAACCGCAGCCGCTCTGTTGAAGACGTGTGGTTCACTTCCGTAGTGCCGCTCATAGGCGAATACTGCCGTGGCCGCTGGAATCTGCTGCAGGAAATTCTCGGCCCGGCCCAGAGCGAAAGTTCCGCCAGGGCCGCCGGAAAATACTCCGCGTTCATAAAAGAGTATACAACAGAGGAATTAAGCCTTCAGGGCGAAGGCGGCTTCTGCTATGGTTTTGCCGAACAGGACGAATGTGATTTCAGGGCTGCCCTTGAGAACCTTAAAAAAGGAACAAGAGGCGTAAAATAAAAAACGCTGCGGTGGCAGGGGGGAAACAAATATGTTTCCTCCTGTAAAACGCCCTGAACAGCTTGCGGCAAAAACAGCTTTGTCTAATACTACTGGACAATTTTACTAAACAATGCAAAATTGTCCAGTAGGGTTTTCGGCCAGGGTTCTGATTACGGCCCCATGAAGCATATAAATTCATAATCAGGGGCATTTTTCATCATGTCTTCAAGACGTGCGGAAAGGCGGCGGTAAAAGTCTATTGCGACAGGCACATTTTCTTTTATTGCTTTTAGTTTTTCCTCTTTGGATTTCGGATATTGCGGATCAGCTCCGCCTTGTGCGATAGAATCCTTTAATTTGTCTAAAGCTGGATTCTCCAGGTCATTTTCAAGCATATCGGCATA
>JAILAB010000070.1 GCA_024681855.1 Elusimicrobiales bacterium | reverse complement strand
AGATCAGCCGGGTGCTCAGGAGTTCCATAGGGAGGCAAGGTATATGAAAAGGGATTCGCCACATTTGAAGTGCCTAAAATTGTTCCGCCGCGAATTATTATCCCTGACACATCATGATCCCCAAGCTGTATATATGAGCCTTCGGTGAACCCCCTGAATCCTTCCTTAAAGCCTATAACTTCCCAGCCATGTTTAAGGGCAGACTTTGTAACACCGCGCACAACAGCATTTAGTCCTGGGCAATCTCCCCCTCCAGTCAGTATTCCAATTCTCATATAAGCCTCCTAAATGCTTAGCGATGCCTAAATGGCATCGCTAATGTTCTTATTATTTTAAGCAAGACAGATGTCAGAAGATTGTAGGATACCAGGAATCCTTCTCATAAGACATCACATATAATATAGCCGCCAGCATCTGAGCAGGATGGGCTATGCGCGCAAAGGCAAAATCCATATGAACCTGGAAACGGTCTGCGGACATAGGATCCATGAAAGTATAGCCGGCACGCCGGTCATCATTATCAAATATGCCATAACGGGAACGCAATGCTCCTCCCTGATAGCCGAAAAGCTTCCTGGCCGCATATATTGAAGGCGCATCGTCTTTCAGTATGAATTTAGGATTATTATCAGCATCCACAAATTCCCATGTGCGAGGAGAAGAAGACTTCTTAACCAAGCGGGCAACTTCCTTGCCTTTTCCATCCCGTATTATGCAGAAATCAGAAGTTTCCTTTAAGGCACTCATCATAAGTGTCTGCCTTGAATCATAAATTTCAATGATTTTTGTGCGTCTGGCATACATGAATAGCCCTATAACTATAAATACCGCAAAAACAATTTCAGGGAACATAGCCAGGAAATGACCGAAAGGCAGTGAATAAATTTTTGCGATAAACAATTCATTCTTTCCTATAAAGGCCATAACGCTCCAGGCTATGTGAAATATTATAAGAGCAACAATAGGCCATACGAGGTATGGAACATATTTATAATCATATCTTCCGTACAGTTTCTGCTTCTGCCTTGTTTGCACATTATACTGCACAAAATTTGCAGCACGCATAATATCTATAACAAACGGGAAGAAGAAATCAGGAGGCACTTCTTTAGGCGGAGGAGGAAGCTTTGGATTTTTATGCATCTTAGCAGCTCCTCTAGCTAAGGCTGCTCCAACAAACCAAAGAGCCAATATAGCCATCCATATAGTTAATGGCAAAGGCTTCCTTATATTTTCAGGAAGAAGAGCTTTTTTAGGCTTGCTGGCAGAGCTTATTGAATCAAGAACAGCGCTAACAGCCTGTTCCGTAACGGCAGCGGCATTATCAACCGCATTTTCCATGCTGACGGAAGAAGAGGAACCCTCAGCATCAAAGGCATTTTCTTCTGTGCCTGATTCCTCATCACCGTCTATAAGATCGCCGGCAGATGAGGCTTTTTTATCTTTTTTTGCCTCAGCTATCACACAGCGGCCGGCCACACAGCTCTTTGGGGCAGCGCAGTTTTCAGGTGAACACGGAGGATTCACGCAACGGTTGTTTTTACATATTTTCGGGGCTGCGCAGTTATCAGGAGCACAGGGTGGAGGAGCCACGCATTTGCCGGCCTTGCAGAAATTAGGGGCCATGCAGTTATATGGGCTGCATGGAGGCACGCACTTTGTGCCAGGCTTGCAAACTGTAGCTATTATGCTTCGGCAAAGGTCTGGAGAGACATTCACCGCAGACATGGAGAAGGAATGATTATTATAGGTAAAAAAAGCAGCGCATTCTTGCACTCCGGAAGCTTCATAGGCTGTATAATAAGCATTGGTAATCCCGTATATGCTTACTGAATTTATTTCGTTTCCGTAAAAATTAGCTCCTCTCGCTTTTACAGCTTCTACGCTTTCACTCACTCCAGATTTTAAATAATAATCGCTTAAAAGATCTTCCTGCTTCTCAAATTCAAAAGAAGAAGAACCATTTTCTATGCGAAGAGAGACAGCTGGATTATCGCTTTCCCCCTTGCTCCAGCCAGATGGCACGGTAACAGTAAAAAGAGAATCTTTATCTTTAAATTCTCCTGCGTTAGAAGCAACAGCCGGAAGAATTAAAGCAAAAAGAGCTAACAGAAACTTTTTCATAACACGCTCAGTAATAAAAAATTAAGAATAGCGCTTTATAGCGTATGCCATAATTGTACAATTTATTTAAAATAAATAAAAGGGCTTGAATCGGGAAGCACATTAGAGTTATTATTTATTAATATGAAAAAATTTATAATTGTTGCCGGCATTATTTTTTGTCTGATATTTTTATCATTAGCTGCGCTATGGGTATTAAGAAAACCTTTAGTAAATAAAACTGTTGGAATGCTAATAGATAATCTGCAAACAGAACTTGGACGCGAAATAACTTTACAAGAAGTTGATTTTACATCAGATGAAGGCATTGTGATAACAAAAGCATGTATTTCACAAAAACCGGACTTTAAGGCTGGCAAATTCTTCTGCACAGATAAAGCTTCCATTATGCCTGATTACGGAGGCAATTCAGAAACAAAGCTCAAGATAAGCAGGCTCTTACTGGAAAACCCGGAAATTTTCGCAAATGAGAAAGACGGACATTGGGACTTTGAAGATCTTATGAATAAAATGCCAAAAAATAAACAGCAGAAGCCTATTGAAGAAAGCTGGATAATAGGCAAGCTTATTCTTAAAAACGCAAAAGCCGCCGTCAAAAGCGAAAGCCGCAAGCTTACAATGAATATAAACAAAGCAAATATTGATTTAACGCATGGCGGTTCCTCGTTTGAAGCCAAAGGCAATGCTGAAATAAAAACAGAACTGAAAGATAAAACCGCTTTAATGCCAGTTTCCACCGATATGCGGGCAGTTTTCCAAAATGGAGAACTCTCTGAAACCCACGGCGATATCTTATTTGAAAATGCGGAATTGAACAAAATACAGCTCTCAAAACTGAAACTTCATGCTGACATGATGGGAATCACTCAGCCTGTTCCGCAGAAAAATTACATAATGCGCTTTAATGTTTCCGGACTTGTCATTCCAGAATCTGACCCTTATATATATGCAAAAGTGCCACAGTATCTTAAATTATTTGCCGCTGCCGTAGGCAGGCCGGCTCCAATAATAAAAGATGCAGAAATACATGATTTGAAAGGCCACTTCCGTCTTGAAAATTCTTCCATTGAGCTGCAGCATTTTTCATTAAGGAGCAATTTCATGGAAATGGACGGAGACATGAAAATAAGCGGAAATTCTGCCGTTTCAGCGGCAGCCTCAAATATTGCAATAGGTAAAAATAAAATAAAAATGTATATTTCCGGCCCGATAAAAAAACCAGAGCTGAAACCTGTGCTTTCAGAGACGCTGTCAAGAAAGATAAAACAAGCATATATAGAGTTTGAAGAATTTCTTATCGGGAAGTTTAAAATATATGAAAATAAATCAAATTAGCATTTAGCTGAAAAATAAGGAATGGAGAAAAACATGGCAAAAAAAGTATTAATCATCGGAGCAGGCCCGGCCGGATATCCGGCCGCATTAAGGCTAAAGGAGCTTGGCGCGGAAGTAACTTTGGCAGAAGTCAGGGACATGGGCGGAACCTGCTTAAACCGAGGATGCATTCCGTCAAAAGCTTTTCTTAATATTGGCCATAGAGTTCATATGTTTCAGGGACTTTCCGGGCTTCTTAAAGAAAACTCAGGCATAAATTTCAGCACAGACATGCTTGACTGGACTAAAATAACTGCAAAAAGGAAAGAGGTTTCAGACAAAATAAGAACTTCCCTTGAAAAACTTTTCCAAAGCAAAAAGATAGAAGTGATTAAGGGTTATGCAAGTTTCACTGGAAAAAATGAAGCCATAATTAAGACCGCAGATGGAGAAATAAAAAAAGAATTTGATTATGCCATATTGGCTTCCGGAACAGTGCCATCCTGCCCGCCGCCTTTTAACTCCTGCCCGGATCTGATAACAGATTCTGACAGAGTTTTTGATTTGCATGAAAAACCGGAGAAAGCCATAATAGTAGGAGCGGGAGTAATAGGTCTTGAATTCGCATGTTTTTTCAATGCGCTAGGGATAGATACTACAATATTGGAAATAATGCCAGACATGCTGCCTGGGGAGGATCCTCAGGTAAAAAGGACAATACGCTCATCTTTTGAAAAAAAAGGCATTAAATTCCTTTTTGGCCGCAAAACTGACAAAATCACGGCAGAAGGGAAATTAAAAACATTAAAGCTGGATGACGGCACAGAGCTTAAGGCTGATACAATTCTGGTAGGTGCCGGCAGACACGCAAATTTAGAGGGGATGGGACTTGAAAAAATAGGTTTGGAATGGAACAGGAAAGGGGTAAAGACGGATAATGAAATGCGAACCTCCGTGTCCAATATATTTGCCGCGGGAGACATCAACGGCCTTTCACTGCTGGCACACAGCGCAACGAAACAAGGGATAATAATAGCCGATAATATAATGAAAGGCACGCACAAGGCCTTTGACCAAAATCTTGTTCCGAAATGTATTTATGCCTGGCCAGAAAGCGCAAGCATAGGGCTGAACAAGGCTTCCGCCGAAGCAAAAGGCATCCCAGTGCGCACGTCAAGGGCTTTCCATGCGGCTATAGGCAGGGCCGTAGCCAGTGATGAAACGGAAGGATTTGTTCAAATAGCATGGAATCCTGAAAACGACATAATTCTTGGTGCTCAAATAGTAGGAGGCCCGGCTACGGAACTCATACATGTCATGGCCCTGGCAATAAAAGCCGGCATGACGCGCGAACAGATGAAAGACATGATTTTTGCCCATCCGACAATGGCAGAAGCCATTTACGAAGCGCTGTCAAAATGAAACTATTATCTTGGAACATCAACGGATATAGGGCAGTACTGAAAAAAGGCTTTGCGGATTTTCTGCTATCCGCAAAGCCTGATATATTAGGGCTTCAAGAAGTGAAAGCCTTGCCGGAACAGCTTAAGCCAGATGACACGAATTTTGAAGGTTATGGCAAGGCATGGAATGGCGCAGAAAGGAAAGGCTACAGCGGAACTGCCGTTTTTTTCCGCAATATGCCTATTTCAGCAAAAAATGGTTTCGGACAACCTAAATTTGACTGCGAAGGAAGGGTAATTACTCTGGAATATGAAAAATTCTATTTCATAACCTGCTATTTTCCCAATGGCGGCCAGGGCGAAAAAAGATTGCAATATAAAATGGAATTTTACGGAGAATTCCTCAAATATGCAAATGCGCTGCGCAAAAACAGGAAAGCCGTAATATTCTGCGGAGACGTTAACACAGCGCATAAGCCTATAGACTTAGAGCACCCGGAAGCAAATGAAAAAAATACTGGATTTCTGCCAATGGAAAGAGCCTGGATAGATGAAGTAATAAATTCCGGCTGGACAGACACTTTCAGGCATTTTAACAAACAGCCCAAAATGTATACCTGGTGGGATTATAAAACGCGCGCAAGGGAAAGAAATGTAGGCTGGCGGCTAGATTATTTTTTTATAGACAGTGAACATATTTCAGCAGTAAAAGACGCTTTCATACTATCTGACATACAGGGTTCAGATCATTGCCCGGCAGGAATTATCCTGGACTTATAAATTTCTTTAATTTCTAAAAATATTGTAAAATATTTATTGAATGATTGAATTTAAGCGTTCCTGCCTGAAAATTTCAATTCAAAATTTATTTCATAAATAAGAGGATAATGCCATGACAGAAGAAAATAAAGAAAATCAAAATCAGGAGGAAGAAAATTTTGAACAGCTTCTGAAAGAAAGCTTCGCACTTGAGAAAAAACATCTTTCCCCTGGTGAAAAAATTGAAGCTCCAGTTGTTTCAATCGGAAATGATTGGACTTTGCTCGGTATTGGCGGAAAAGGAGAAGGTTTCATAGCTACTGAAGAACTAAAAGACAAAGAAGGAAATCTTTATGTTTCCGTCGGCGATGTAATACGAGCATATTTTCTTAAAACTGAGAATGGAGAAATGCACTTCACCACGCAGGTAAGCTCTGGCCCTGCTGCCCGCACAATGCTGCACGATGCAATGGAGGAACACATTCCTCTTGAAGGAACAATATCAAAGGCCATTAAAGGCGGTTTTGAAGTAACTCTGTCTGGCGGAGCGCGTGCTTTCTGCCCATTCTCACACATGGGAATACGCCGTGACGCAGATAAAGAAAAATATGTAGGCCAGACTTTAAATTTCTATGTCATAGAAGTAAAAGGCCGTTCAGCCACTCTTTCCAGAAAAGAAATAGTTGAAGCGGAACATGAAGCTAGAGTAAAAGACCTTAAGGAAACTCTAAACCTTGGCGATAGAGTTCACGGCGTAGTAACATCAATTCCCAAGAAAGGCTTTGGAGCTTTCATTGATTTCGGCGGAGTGGAAGGGCTCCTGCCTATTTCAGAAATAGCATGGGAAAGAACAGCTAAAGTAGAAGATGTTCTTAAAGTAGGCCAGGAAGTTGATGTTGTAATAAAAAGCATGGACTGGGACAATGAGAAATTCTCGCTCAGCCTTAGGGAAACCTTGCAGAATCCTTGGGATTCAGCCGCAGAAAATTTCCCAGTTGGATCATACCATACTGGCAAGGTATGCCGCATAGCTCAGTTTGGGGCCTTTATAAGCCTAGCTCCCACTATTGACGGCCTTATTCATATTTCAAAGCTTAGCGGCGGAGACAAGAAAATACAGCATCCTCAAGATGTGCTTAAAGTGGGCCAGGAAATAGAAGTAAAGGTTGAAAAAATAGATCTCATCAATAAGAGAATCTCTCTTATCCCGGCAGATTTAAGCAGAGCTGAAGATGAAAAAGCTGAAACCATAACCCGCTATACTGAAAAACAGGATGGCGATGATTTTAACGGTCTTGGAGCATTAGGCGAAGCTCTTAAGAAAGCAAAAGAAGAGAAAGAAGGAAAATAACACATATATAATTTTCCATTTCATTCTCATTAAAAGCCTCCGATTTAATTCGGGGGCTTTTTTCATATTATAAGGCAATCCCCCACCCCTTTTTATAGCAGCATATATTTAATATTTCGCCTTATAATACATAAATTATTATCGTTCCAATATACAATCAGACTCCATATCAAATAGCATGCAGAATATTAATTTATCTGATTTGTATTATGTATAAAAAACACCTGCCTTCCGAATTAATATATTGCATAAGAAACATTGCATAAAATCTTTCTAACTCGATGATAAATATTAAAGAGCATTAACTCATACTAAATATTCTGTATAAGAAGACTATTGATTTTATAATTATCTCATCATGCTGAATTTATTTAAGTATCTTTGATGTTTATAAGATTGTGAAACAAATTCAGGCCGCCGGCCATTATTTGCATTTATATAAAGCATGCAGCATCAATGCTTTCCTTTAACAGAGCCACACATTATAAATAAAAAAAAGGGCTGATCTTAAGATCAGCCCTTCAATCGTAAACCTTATTAGTTCTTTTTATTTAGAAGCTAGCCAGTTTACGAATTCATCCCAGCTGGAAACTTTAGCCCACTGCATTTCATTATAGGAGGAAGGTACATTTTTGTTAGGCACATATACTGCAATGCCTTTTGCCCTGCTGAGCTTGTTCGGCGGTGTCCAGTATCCATAACCGGGTTCGTCTTTTGTGCGGTTGTGTCCGACAAGGGAACCAGTGATGTAGTTCATCAGAGCCTGGCCCTTGGCCTTGACATCAGCATTGGAGGTTTTGCTTACGAGCAGAGCTGTAAAATCATACAGGTCTTTATTTTCCGGATAGGCAAACTTGATAGCATTCTCGCGAGCATATTTGGCCGCCTCAACATCTTTTGCCTTCATAACAGCATTGACAAAATCGTTTGTGAGCTTAAGGAACTGGGGAAGAGCAGCGGATTTCACATAGCTCTGCGTATAACCGCCTCTCTGTGAATCGTAGTGATTGCTGTAGGCATCAACTGCGACTTTGGCAAGCTGTGCTGCATTCATAGCAGGATTCTTCACCACAGGCCCAAGGAAAGTATCATATGTATATCCATCACCGGGTTCTGTCTCTTCTGAACCTACGATATAAGGCACATAATCCTTTATTTCATAGTCAACTTCAGCCATCTGCATAAGGCAAGCATCGGAACCTACCACATCCACTCCACCGATAGCTTTCAGTATTTCGGCCATCTGAGGTGTATTGATGTGATTGTTGGACTGATCATCATAGGAAATACCCTTGGAGCTGTACAGTCCGGCTGATTTGATCCAGCCAGCGCCGTGGTTCCAGAATATGAGCATATATTTCTTGGCAGGATATTTCTCTTTGGCCCATTTGCCGAAATCAATAACAGACTTGTAGCTTCCCATATCTTTCATTCCTAAATCCTGAATCATAGGGGAAGTTATCTTATTGGTATCCTTGTCTTTTGTCACAAAGTAGCGGCGCACGCCTTTCCAGTCTCCGTCACTGGAATCATAACCATCCATGCGTCCAAGCTCCACTATGATATTTACTTTATCGGTAGAGCCGATCATCTCCATTTCATTCATGTCCCGGAGAGCAAATTTTTCAAGATTGTTTTTGCCATTGATGAAAACCATAATGGTCCATTCGGCAGGCCCAAGTTTCTCAAGAATTGGTTTAGGAACTGCTACATATGTATGATCCTGGGGAGCTACATTCTGCTGGTTAAGGAGCTCATGATAATTGAACCCGTTGACAAAGTCAACATTCTGTGCAGAAGCTATACCTGCGGTAAACAGCATCGCAGCGGCACCTATGAGTGTTGTTTTTTTCATTATATCCTCCAAAATTTCTGCCCAGTGCTACAAGGGCCTAAAAATAGTTTAACAGCTGACAGATGCTATCACAAGGGACTGCTGACCTATTTTTTCATAGGCCAAAAGACCCAAAAGCAATACAAAAAAAACTATAGAATGATAATAAATTCCATACTAACAGTTTAAAGACCTCTTCTGCTTTCTCCCGCCGAAGCAGATAATTCTGCAAGTCTTTTTAAGGCAAGCTCATGTTTTGGGGATATTTCAACAGCCTTTTTACAAAACTCATATGCTTTTGCCCTGTTATTTTTAAGAATCTCAATTCCGCATGACATTGCAAGCAGGTCAGGATGCTGTGCCATACCATAGTTATTTAAAGCCGCTGCCACTGCTTTTTCAGCTTCAGTTATTCTGCCCTGTTCTATATAAAGTTCCGATAACAGGTATGAAAAATAATATGCAGAAGGCCATATTTTCAATGCCTGAACAAAAATTTCCTCTGCCTTATCATATTCTTTCAAAGCCTGCAATGATTGTCCTATTATCTGCCATGCAAGCAGGGCATTCTGCTCCATGCCATAGGCTTTATATGCAAGTTCCAATGATTTTTCATAATCTCCAGAATTATAATAATATACTGCTGTATGCACTACAAAATAGACATTTTTTTCATCAAGCTTCAATGCTTTTGAAAATTCTTCAAAGGCTGCTTTTTTATCATAACGATAAATATACCCCGCTAAATGGAAATGAGCTGAAGCAGATGCAGGGTTTGTCAGAACAGCTGACGAAAACAATGCAAGGCTGTCATGCCATATTTTCTGTTGCGGGATAGTAAAAAGGATAAAATAAATACATACAAAACATTCAAACAGAAGAACATGGTTCTTTTTATATTTTTCATGCAAAAAAACACAAAAGAAGGCAAATACAATACTAAAAGACAGCGAAGGGATATAACAGTATCTGTCATTTATGGGAGATTCGGAACCATTAAGCAGACCTATTACAGGGAATATGGTTATGCAGTAAAACAACATTGAGAACAAAAAAACAGGCTGTTTTTTTGAGCTTACAGATACTGCAGCTACAATACACAAATCAATTAAAACAAATATCCAGAAAAACAATTTAGTGCAGGCAAGCGCTGCATACATTGGAGAAAGATTAAAAGGGAACAATGTTTTAAAGGGATATGCAGCAAATGCATATACAGCTTTACATAATGACGGAGCATATGATTCCGGCAAGATTTCAGAAGGAGGAAAAAATAAAACAGGAAATGCAGTTAAAAACGATATTATAAAAAAAGGGATTTTTTCAATAATAATATTTTTATTGTCTTTTCCAAACCATAATAAAGGATTGGCTGATAATTTTTTAGTCAGGAAAATATCAAACAATATAAGAACAGCCGGCAAAGTAACAGCCATGCTTTTTGACAGACATGCAAGAACAAACAACAGAATGCATAAACAGTAATTTTTTAAATTTCTTTTATCTGTAAACGAAACATATGCAAGCAGGGAGGAACAATAAAAAAAGGCACATAGAACATCTTTTCTTTCTGAAATCCATGAAACAGATTCCACACGCAAAGGGCATAAAGAAAAAAACAATGCGCCGAAAAAAGCTGCATAAACCTGTATCTTTTCATTATATCTGCAAAAAGAAACAAGAAATTTCTTTAAAAGCCTAAAAACTATTACTGAAGTTAGCGAATGTACTACAATCGGAGTTATATGAAAACCCGGAATCCATTTTTTCCATAACAGAAAATCCATAAGGAAAGACAAAGACGTAACGGGGTGATAATGATTAGCAAATCTTGATGAAAAAATATAACAGATATTTGAAAAAGATAAAGTTCTTAACTCACTTATATTTGAAAAAATCAGCGGGTCATCATAATCCACTATGCCATTAAATATGGAAACAGAAAAAACAGAAAAAGTAAATAGAAAAACCAATAATTCAGGAAGCAATCCCCTGATTATTCCTGTAAACTGTTTAAAGCACAAAAACATTTTTAGTATGTGACACTGACTTCAAGCCTTATAATATTATAGCACATAATAAATATCTATTCCCCATCAAACTGCGAATTAATGTTGCACTTAATCATTTAATGAGCTTTGTACAAATACAGATGACGAAAATCAAGAACTGCGGCAAAATACTATAATATATGTAAATATTTTATTATCTTTAAGGATTCTAACAAATCTATGGCAAAGAAAAAACAGACTTCAAAGAACAAGAAAA
>JAILAB010000049.1 GCA_024681855.1 Elusimicrobiales bacterium | reverse complement strand
GCATTCTTTATTGTTGACAGCCTGTGCGCTATAACGATAACCGTGCGGTTCTTCATAAGATTGTCAAGCGCCTTCTGTACTATGCCTTCGGATTTATTATCAAGAGCGCTGGTGGCCTCGTCCAAAACAACTATCGGGGCATTTTTTATCATGGCACGGGCTATGGCTACACGCTGCCGCTGCCCGCCGGAAAGGCTTTTGCCTCCTTCTGCTATAGGAGTATCAAGGCCCTGCGGCAGATCAGCTGCAAGTTCCTCAAGATGGGCAGATTCCACAGCCAGCCGTAAATCTTCCTCCGTAGCGGAAGGATTTCCCATCATTATATTTTCGCGTATTGTTCCGGAAAACAGAAAATTATCCTGGAATACCATGGATATATTTGCCCGGAGGCTTTTCAGGGTATAGCTTCTTATGTCCCTGCCATCAAAAAGAATATTTCCAGAAACAACATCATAAAAGCGTGGAAGCAGATTGGCAACGGTTGATTTTCCCCCGCCGGAATTGCCAACGAGAGCAAGCATTTCGTTCTTTTTTATGGAAAGATTCAGATGTCTGAGCACCGGAACATCCGCTCTGTAACTGAAAGAAACATCCTGAAACTCTATGCCCTGTTTAAGCCCGTCCATTTCCACGGCCTCAGGGATATCGGTTATTTCCGGCTTTATATCAAAAAGCTCAAACACGCGTCCGGCGGCTGCGAGAACATTCTGCAGATTGGTAAGCGTTGTTCCTATGGTCTTTACAGGTTTGTAAAGCAGCAGCAGTGAAGTTACAAACGAAGAGAAACCGCCTACGCTCATTTTTCCTGCGCCGATAAGGCTTGTGCCGTAGCCTAAAACTATTGCTATGCCTACCGAGGCTATAAGATACATAAGCGGGGACATCCACGCAGCGCGCTTAACAAGGGAAATATTATTGTTAAACGCATCATTAACCTGCTGACGGAAAATATCCCGGCGCTGCTGCTCAAGGCCGTATGAGCGCATTATGCGGTTTCCTCCGGTAGTCTCATGAAAATTTGTGACAATGCTGCTGCCTATGACCATATTCCTGTTTGAAGTTCTCTTAACGCGCTTGCGTATAAGATATACAGGAATGAAAGCCAAAGCCAAAACGGTTATTCCAACCAAGGCGAGCCGCCAGGAATTGTAAAGCAGGACGAACACAAGGCTTACAGCGCCGAAAGCGCTTGTAATAAGTGTTTTGAGATTGCTTATAAGACTTGTTGAGGCTGCGTCCGCGTCGTTAAAATAGCGGAAGAAAATCGCTCCCGAATCATTATCATCAAATAAAGCCGTATCCATTGATACGAGCCGGTTGAAAAGCGCTATTTTAACGTTGTTTGTCATCTTCTGGCTTGTCCAGTCGGTAAGATATTCGTTAAGATAGCGCAGAACACCCTGCAATGCGGCAAAAACAACTACCGCAAGCGGAATGGCATAGGCCATTGCCGCAGCTGTAAGGGTTATATCGTTTCCCCATACCGTAAAAGCCAGGTCCTTCTGATTTACAACATAATCAAGATAAGGCTTCAGCACAAAGGCAGTAACGCCTTCAAGCAGTCCGACAGGCACTGCCACAAGCACACCTAAAAACACACGGCCCAGAACAGGCTTCATATAAGGCCACATATTCTTTATAAGCCACAGCCATGTCCTTTTTGTTTTTGTTTCTGTTAATTTCATCTGCAATCCTTAAAATAGTTATTAAATATTTTTTACCATGTTTCAGATATTGATTCTCTCTTTCTCTATAACCGCAGGTCTTTTGCATACCTGCGTGAGAACGGCACCTAAATATTCACCTATTACTCCCAGGAAAAAAAGCTGCACGGAAGAGAAGAAGAAAAGAGCTATCAGAACCTGCACTGTTCCCGTAGGAAAATGATACCAGTGAGTAAGTTTGAATACAAGATACACTACCGCCATAAGAAAACTGAGTACGGAAAGTATAAAACCTGCAAAAGCAGCCACACGCAACGGCACCTTTGAAAAACTTATTATTCCCAGCATGGCATTGTCATACAGCGTATAAAAATTATTTTTTGTTCTGCCATGACGACGCTGAGGCTGCTCAAAATCCACATAATCCCTTTTGTATCCCAGATAGCATACCAGACCGCGTATATAAGGATAAGGATCATTCATCTCACGTATTTTCTCTATGACTTTTCTGTCAAAAAGCCCAAATCCCGTGCAGTTTTCAGCAAGTTCGGCATGAGTATCATTCAGAACAGAGAGAATACGGTAATATCCGCGTCTTATCCATGAAAGAGTGAAAAATTCCTTTGTGGATTTTTTTCTCGCCAGCACAACAAGACTTCCTTTTTCCCATTTTTTTATCATTTCCGGGATAAGTTCCGGCGGATCCTGCTGATCAGAGGCAAGATAAAGCACAGCATTGCCTTCCGCCTGCATCATGCCATAATACGGCGAGAGTATATGTCCGAAATTACGGGTATTGAATATTACCTGAAAACTCCTGTCTTCCGCTGCAAGCCTGCGAAGCACCTCATCTGTACCGTCAGTAGAAGCATTATCCACTACAAGCCAGGTGAATTCGTATCTGTCCCTGAAAGATGAAACTGTTTTCCTTATTCTCTCATAAAGCGGAATAATATTGTCTTTCTCGTTGAAAGCACTGGAAATAAGCGCAATTTTCTTTTTTCCTGTCATAATGTATACGCTGTATCTGTCCAGCTCCTTCACATAGTGTATTATTTATCCCGCAGAAGAAGATTCCTGTCTATCATCTGAATATTCTCTTCATACCAGGCATAAAGTTCCCGTATGGCTTTTTCCGCCGGAGTGAACCGTATTTCCGGCATTTCGGCGCGCAGCAGCGAATTGTCTCCGGAATAGGAAAGCCCGTTTCCTTCCTTGGCAATTTTAAGTTCCGGCGCATGGCCGTTTTTTTCAAGACATATACCGCAGATTATATCAGCAGCTTCCTTAAGTGAAAGCTCTTCGTCTGGGGTTACATTATAGAATTTGCCATGAGAAGGAGTATTCTCAATAAAATGCTCTATAACAGGCGCAAGGTCAGGAGCCCACAGATAGCTAAAGATCCTGTTCTGCCTCATGGTTACAGGCATACCATGCAAAGCCTTGCATATTGCATTTGATATAAAACGTATTTCCCAGTCCTCGTACCTGCCAAATATGCCAAAGACATTCAGGTCATAAAAATTATCAAGGCCGGCTATGCGCCCGTGCAGCGCATATTTATAAAGAGTGGTAAGATTTCCGCTTTCCGGCGGTTTCAGTTCAGATTCTTTTACGCGGCGGTTGTTCCTCGCTGTATCATACACTGCGCCGGAACCGATATTTATAAACCGGCCAAAACTGCTGCGGCATTCAGCCAGATTATCAAACATCGCCAAATTAGTTTCCAGAAATCCGTCAAGACTTCCGGCATTGCGGTGGCCCGGTTTTATTGCGGAATGGATAACGGCATCAAAGGAATTTTTCTGGAAATAAGCCTTAACGGCTTTCCTGTCCGCCAAATTAAGCTCAAAGCTTCTTGGAGCAGCTATTTCATATTTTTCAGAAAGAAAGCTTTCCCTAAGATTTTTTCCTACAAAACTATTGCCGCCTGTAAGCAGGATTTTCTTCTTCATAAAACCTTCTTAAGCTTCATTCCTTTTAGCCTTAAGGAATTTATTGCCACTGAAGCAGAGCCAAGGGCCATTACTGCCAGGGAACATTGCGGCGGAATAACAATGCCTGAAATCGGATAAAAAATACCGGCAGCAAGAGGAATAAGGGCAGCATTATAGGCAAAAGACAATATTATGTTCTGCCTTATTATGCTTTTTATGCGCTTCAATGCCAGCATGGCATCCGCCACATACTGCAAATCATTGCCTGCCAGAGCAATGTCGCTGGCAGCTACAGCGATGTCTGCCCCGGAGCGCAAGGATATTCCTATATCCGCAGCTGAAAGCGCCGGAGCATCATTAAAGCCATCGCCAACCATAATAGTATGCTTGCCTAAAGCCATATATCTCCTTACTATATTGCGTTTGTCATCTGGGAAAACGCCGGAATGGAAAACTTTTATTGATGTTTCGCGCGCAACGGCCTCAACCGCCGGCAGCCTGTCGCCTGAAGCCAGCACAGATTCTATGCCCATGCCGCGCAATGTCTTTACTATGCCTAAGGCATTGGGACGAAGATGTCCTCCAAATAAAGCATATCCTTTAAAATCACCGTTAAGCGCCAGCAAAAGCAGGCTTTCCGGAGAAGAATCCATCTCGCTGCGGACTTCAGGCGGGATCGCTATTTTTTCCTGATCAAACCATTTAAGGCTTCCGGCAATTATGTTTCCTTGCGCGCATCTGGCTTGTACGCCTCTGCCCGGATATGATGTGAATGAGAGAACCCCTTCAGTAAAAAAATTTTTTTCGGCTGCCGCTCTCCTTACCGCAACTGCAAAAGGATGCATTGACTTATCCTCAGCTAAAGCCATTAGCTCAAGAAGCTTATCTTCCGCAATTCCATGAGGATGAATTGATTTCAAAACCAAAGTTCCATCAGTAAGAGTTCCGGTTTTATCAAATATTACAGTGTCAGCAAGGCCAACATTATTAAGGATATGAGTATTTTTAATAATAATCCCCAGTGAAACAGCGCGGCGAAAACCTATTGACACAGCCATTGGCAAGGCCAACCCCATGGCGCATGGGCAAGAGACAGCCAGAACTGCGGAAAACACACCCAAAGCCATAGAGAAATCCCATGAGAGGATAATCCATACAATAGCCGCAACAAGGGCTATAAAAATTACAGAAGGGACATACCATGAACATATTCTATCTGCAGTGCGGAGGACAGTTTTTTTCCAGCTGCGGCTAGACTGCACCGAACGGGCAATGCCCATTATCATGGTCTCATCGCCTATTTTCTCTGCAGTAAGCTCCAGCCTGCCAGTCTGGTTAAACGTACCGGCATAAACATGGGAACCTGGAGACTTAGACGAAGGCACTGCTTCTCCGGTAAGAAGACTTTCGTCTACAGATGACAGGCCATTGATAACTTTGCCGTCAACAGGAATCTGCTGATTAGGGCGAATTAAGATGGTATCTCCTTTTTTGACCTCCTTTACCAGTATTGTTTCCTCTCCTCTTTCCCCGCGCCTGCATGCGAATGCAGGAGTTATGCGCAAAAGCTTATCTAAGGCTTCGCTGGCGGACGTTTTATACCGCAGTTCTGCCCATCGGCCAAAATTCATAAAGGCAATAAGCATGGCGGCATCATACCAGTGCGGAGAATAAGGACTAGACATATTAGGGAATAAGGTTACCGCAAGGCCATAAAAAAGAACGGCAGAACTGCTCATAGACACAAGCATATCCGAATCCGGACGCTTCTTCTTTAAAGCATAAAAGAAACCTTTGTGAAAATGCCAGCCTGCGATCCCCCATGCAAGAAGGGCAAGCATGCCAAAAGTGAACCCGGAAAAATGCAGTTTTTCCCCTATTAGCATTGCCGCAAAAAGACCTAAAGCCAGCAGGAACCGTAAAAAAATGCGGCTGCTGGCCTTGCCAGACTCATCGTAAGAAAAATTTTGTTGCTCAGGCGATATTGCGGAAAAAGCCAAAACATCAAAGCCCATGTCTGCCAGCTTTTTCTTTATATCTTCAGGGCTAACCGCAGAAGACTTATAAGAAAGCAGAACGGAAGAAGAGGCAATATTGGCTGAAACAGCTGAAATGCCAGGAATTTCCGAGAGAGTCTTTTCTATGACAGAAACGCTTTCAGCGGATAAAGCGCCGCTAAGCGGCATAACGGCATTTATGATTTCGTCTGAGTTTTCTTTATTCATAAAAATCAGCGCTTAATGTAAAGAAGCCAGGCATTTTCCAATGCTGAAAGATTTTGCCAGTCTTTATAGGCATAAGAAAGAGCTTGGTCTAATGTGTCCCCAGCTTTTATGCGTCCCAAAAAAACAGAAAAATTAAAGCTGCCTCCCCTGGCAAGCATAAACGAAACCACAGACCATGCCTGAGCATACCAGCGCTCCGAGGAACGGGCGCTCTCATTTTGCGGCGCAAGCACTATCATTTGAGAAAATGGGATAGGGTTGACAAGAATGCTATCCCTGAAAATGCGGTAATATGCGGATTCCGAAGCCTGGCTGGCTTTAGTTTCCATATATACGGCAAGGCCTTCATTTATCCATAAAATATTCCTGTCAGAACCGCCAAGCCCCATGAACTCATTGAAGACAAGGTGAGTCATCTCATGCGCGGCTGTGGCAGCAAAAGACGGACCGGAATACAGCAGCAAGGCATTGCCGTATGCTGCCCCTCCGGACCATTCAGGCATTTTTGTCTTGCTATGATATTCCTGAGAATCACGATATATGGAAATACGGTATGGCTGCGGCGGAACAAATGAATAAAGTCCTGTCTCACGCATTATAGATGAATAAAATGCTTCGCAGTCCTCAGCATAGGCATCTATATCGGAATATGCGGAAATGCGGAAATGGGCAGTCTCTTTTTCCAAATAACCAGGATCAAGCGGTTCTGCCGGTGCTGTCATTGCTGCTTGGGCAGGCTGCAATACATAATCTTCCGGCAAAGGAACGCATGCCGAGAGACATGCAGCCATAAGAAAGCCAAAGCGGCAAAGCCTCATTTTATCTCCATTATACCGCTTGACATGCTTATAGATCCGGCAGAAAGGCCATACGGATTTTCAGAAAGATTAATTCTATATGCGAATATCTTAAGCAAAAACTGCATTCCCTCTGGAAAATTAACGCCCATAAAAGAGAATGCAAGAGGGCGTATTTCAATAATGCCGTCTTTAGGAATTGACACGCCAAAATTTATGACAATGCTGTGTCCCTTTACATTCCCGCCTATGGTAAGCTTATCATTATCCATTGAAACCGAAATTTCTTCAAGGAATGGCAACTCCTGCCGGAGAACGCTTTCCACAGTATATGAGCTTAATCTTGACGAAGTTATTCTAGCGCTATCTATGTCTGACAGAGCCGGAGAACTGTTTACATCAGAGAATTTTAATCCTGAAACATCTAAGCGCAAGCCATATATATCGCCTCCATATAATGAAGCGGAAGGAGCAAAAATATAACCTTTATAACTTTCTGAAACAGGGTCGTGCTGCTCTATTCCAAGAATGACTTTCCTCGCTGTGAATTTTCCAAAAGTAAGCGTGCCAATAGGATACCTTCCAGCAGGAAAAGTTCCAAAAGGCTTATTGTTCTTAGAATATATTTCAACTTTAGATCCATCCTGACAGCGTATTTCCCCCTGCTTGATAAAAAGATACTGGAAGCCTTCTTCAGAACGCAGCTTATCAAATGCAGCAGAATTTGAGCCATCAGCCTCTGTCTTATTTATTACAAGAGCAGAAAAATCAGGCATCATGGGATCATTAAGGAATATAAGCTTAGGATTAATTTTTTTAAAAGCAAATGAGAAGCTTTCCGCATTTATTGAGCCATCTTTGCTATAAACCCCAATCTTTGCTTTCCCCTGAGGGAGATGAGCTCTAACAGTTTCCATAATCTGCTCATAAGGCATAGACGATACAGAGCTTCTGGCAGTGCCCAAAAGCCTGATTCCGGATATGTTTACAGGAGAAGCGAGATTATTGGCTAAGAAAAGAACAATGAAACACGACACAAGGATTTTTTCCAGCCGGTACGGAACCATTATTGCAATTGACAATGGCAATGCTATTAGCGCGGGATAAAGAACAGAAGGGTCATGCGCGCAAATACCAAATGTAAAAACTGCCCACGGTACCCAGAACATGCGCATAAGGTCTTTTCTTTTCTCATAAGGCTTATATGTATTGAAATACATCCATGCCAGGAAAATTCCGCCCATAAACAAAAGCGGCAGGCCAAGGCTGGGAACCGCTCCTTTTATCAAAGCCATTGCGCCTTCATATTGTCCGCGCAATGGAATAATGCCAGCCATAAGCAGAATAATGAAACACAAATACCAGGAAGCATTTACCAGAAAACCTGCCAAAAGGACCTTGAAAAAACGGGCTCCATTGACATTATTGGTAGTTCCTGTAAGCATTGCCTGCCAGAGAGGTATGGTATAAATCCAGAAAGTTCCGCTTGTATATAAGCCCAATACAAAAAATAAAGCAAAAGCATAAGACCATTTATTGTCTGCCAGCTCCGTGTATGCCATAAAAGAACAATAAAAGCCTGCGACAAGAGCTATAACGGCAATAGATGCTGAAGGCATGCGCGCAGCTTCCGTAATAAAAGGACAGGACATCACTGCTGCTGAAGCAAGAAGGCCGCCAATCCATCCTCTTTTAGGGCTGACGGCAAAAAAGGGCATTATGCTTAACACAAGAAGAAATATGGAATTTACAAATAGCATGGCCATGTTCAAGTCTGAAGTTATAAACTTCAGCACTGGAACATATAGCAAATAATACAGAGGAGGGCTATAACGCAGGCTGTTAAAGTCCGGCTTTATGAAAGTCCAGAAACTATTGTCCCCTAAAGCAGAAAAATAATGAAGCACCGCGCTGAAAGTCTGAGCTTCTTCCTGACCCAGCAGAGGGCCTCGGCCCTTAATCCACTCAAAAAGGAAAATTACGCTGACTCCCCAAATCAGTATTGCTCCCAAAACGCCTGCCCAAGTCTTATCCTTAACATTAATGGCCTTATGCTCAAAAAGCACGCTTTCAAAAGCATATCTGTTCGCTTTAATGCGGTCCCAAAAACCGCCGCTTTTTCCTGGTTCCATATCTTCCGGCATAACAATTATCTCCCTATTGCCGCCATCCTGGCACGATAAAAGCCTGCTTTGCTGCCGGCCTTTTCTGCGGCTTTCTCATAATAGTCTCCTGCATTATTAAGGTCTCCCATCTTTGCATATATATCGCCTATAAGGCCCAAAGTCTGATAGGAACCCGGCTTCATTTCATCAGCAAGCAATGAGCTTTCCAAGGCCTGCTCATAATAGCCTATCTGATAAGCAGATAATGCAAGCCAGAAGGATGTGTCGGCCTTCATATCTTTAGAGGCCAAATCATCTGCTTTCTTGAAATCCTGCGCAGCACCCGCATAATCCCGGTTATAATATTTTATTTTCCCGCGCTCATTCCAAGCCAAACCAGCCGAAGGATTAAGCTCAATTGCCTTGCTTAAATCCTGCATTGCGGCCTCATTATTTCTTTCTTTTTTAAATATGAGCGCACGATGATACAAGGCCATTTCAAACTTCGGGTTCATTCTAAGCGCGCGGGTAAGGTCTGCTTTTGCCGCCTTATATTTTCCCAATTTATAATATGATATGCCTCTGTTCAGTATGGCATAGGGATAATCCCGGTTAATTTCAAGAGCTTGATTAAGGTAGTCAGCAGCCTCGCGAAAATTTCCTTTATCCATAAGGAGAGCCGCAATGTTATTATAAGCAGGAATATAGTCTTTTTGCGCAGCTATGGCATGCTTATAATCCTGTTCTGCCTTCTGCCTGTCGCCCATATGCTCATAAATCATTCCGCGGGCAGTTAAGGCTTCCGGGAAATTACGTTTAAGAAGTATAGCCTTATTATAATCCTGAATCGCCTGCATTCCCTTGCCGCGGGAAACGCTTAAATTTGCACGATGGAAATAAAATTCCGGAGAACGGTTGCATGCCGCAAGCGCAAGCAAGCCAATAAAGATCGCAATTGCTTTTTTCATTTTGTCTCCCCCGATTTACTAATATCCTTTAAATTCTGACAGCCAATATTGTTTTTTTCTTCTTTAGAGCCTGTTTTCCTAACTTCTTTTCCTTCAGCTGATTTTTCCTTTTTTTTAGCCTCAGGGTCCATAAGTATGCCCCATCCCATAAGAATGGCTCCTATGGTTATTGCGGAATCCGCAACATTAAAAATAGCAGGAAAAAAAGAAAGGTTTATAAAGTCCACTACAAAACCGTATATGATTCTATCACAAATATTTCCTATTCCGCCAGCGCATACTAGCCAAAAGCCCCATTTAGAAGCTTTATGGGAAGAACAGAACTGCCTGCGGAAAATTATAAGCAGCGCTAAAATAATTATCGTCAGGCAAAGAAGCAGCGCATTGCCATTGCGCAGCATTCCAAATGTGCCAAAAGCTATGCCCTTATTCTCCACATAGGTAAAAGAAAGAAAAGGGCATACCGATATGCCTGGGCCAGAGGCTATATGCGCAAGCATCCATGCCTTAGACCAGCGGTCTAAGGCAATTAAGATGAGCATTATGGAAAAAGGAAATATTTCTTTCCGCACTATCCCGCCTTTTCCTGCGCATTCAGCACAGCCGCGCAGCGGCCGCAGACTTCAGGATGATCCTTGTCTGTGCCTATATCCTTGCGGTACTGCCAGCAGCGAGGGCATTTGCTTCCAGAAGTTCTGGCAGCAAAAACCTGTACATCATTGGAGGCCTCATCTTTCTCTATGACAGCTTCTGACACAATTGCCACATTTGGCCATGCAACAGATTTAAGGAATGATATGTCTTCATCTTTTGCAGCCTTGATTGTTATAGCAGCTTCCAGAGAAGAGCCAACCTTTCCTGCTGCGCGAAGCTTCTCAATTTCCGATGTTATCTTCTCTCTAATCTGCAATATTCTTTCCCAGCGGGATAAAAGCTTTTCATCAAGCCATTCTTTAGGGAATGCAGGCCAGTCTGAAAGAAATACGCTTTCTTCCAGGCTGCCGTCCAGCTCCTTTCTGGCGGCCTGCCATGCTTCCTCAGCGGTAAATGAAAGCACAGGGGCAATCATCTTCATAATTGCTGGAAGCATTGCATATAGCACAGTCTGCGCGCTTCTGCGCTCAACAGAATCTGTAGCAAGCGTATACATTCTGTCTTTAATTGAATCCAGATAAAATGCTGATAAGTCCAGATTGCAGAAATCAGCCACGGATTTTATCGCTACTCTCAAATGGTATTCTTTATAAGCTTTTGCCGCATTCTCCGCAGTTATTGCAAGACGGGCAAGCATATATTTATCAATATCTTCCAGCTGCTCATATTGGAGCTTATCAGCAGGTTTGAAATCACTAAGATTGCCAAGCAGATACCGCAAGGTATTGCGTATCTTGCGGTAAACATCTATAGGCCCTTTGAGCAGATTCATTGAAATGCGAACATCTCCGGAATAATCGCAGAGAGCAGCCCATAAGCGCAATATTTCAGCGCCATATTTTTTCATTACTTCCTGCGGGGAAACACTATTCCCTGCAGACTTGTGCATCGGCAGTCCTTTCTCATCAAGAACCATTCCATGAGTAAGCACGGTCTTAAAAGGAGGATGACCGTTCAATGCCACAGAAGGTATAAGAGATGTTTGGAACCAGCCGCGATGCTGGTCAGATCCTTCCAGATACATGTCAACTGGGAGGAAATCCCCTTTTCCCAAATATCCGTTCTTAACCACGGCATACCAGCTAATGCCTGAGTCCAGCCATACATCCATTATGTCTTTTTCTTTGCGGAACTGAGAGCAGCCGCATTCGCATTTATGGCCCTGGCCAAGCAGCTGTTCCGCAGATTCGCTGAACCAAAAATCGCTGCCTTCCTTAAAAACTCTATCCTCTATGCGCTTTAAAACTTCCGGATTGTCATAAACTTTGCCGCATTCCTTGCAATAGAAGGAAAGAATCGGGGTTCCCCAATAGCGTTGCCTTGACAAACACCAGTCAGGACGAGTCTTAAGCATTCCCTCCATTCTGGCATGTCCTGTTTCAGGCAGCCAGCGGACTTTAGACGCTTCTTCAAGAAGTTTTTCCCTAAGGCCCAAGAAATCAGCTTTTAAAAACCATTGTTCTGTGGCACGGAAAATTATGGGTTTCTTGCAGCGCCAGCAATGCGGATAGCTATGCATTATTTCTTTCTGGCCTATGAGAAGCCCTTCCTTTTTAAGAATATCTATAATGACAGGATTAGCATCAAAAACTTTCATGCCGGCAAATTCCCCGGCATCGGAATTATATGTTCCGTCTTCCTTGACGGGGCAAAACACTTCAAGGCCCCATTTCTTTCCGGCGAAAAAGTCTTCTTCGCCATGGCCTGGGGCTATATGCACGATGCCAGTTCCGGTCCCCATTTCCACAAAATCAGTTGAAATGACTTTTCTTGAAAATCTGCGGTTTTCAGGAAGATGTGAAGCCAGGCAATGCTCATATTCAAGACCAACCAGAGATTTTCCAGGCAGCTTTCCTATTTTTTCTGCTGAAATGCCAGTATCCTTAATGAAACTATCCGCCAGCTTATCAGCAGTAATAAGATAATGTTCTCCAGTTTTCAGCAGCGCATATTCCTCATTTTCAGCTATGGCAGCTGCCATGTTTGAAGGAAGAGTCCATGGGGTGGTTGTCCATATAACAATAGAGACTTTTCCTAATTTATCTGAAGAAATTTCATTCGGAAGGCTTTTAAGAAGAAAACGAACATAAATTGACGGGGAAGAAACATCCTTATATTCTACCTCTGCATCCGCAAGCGCAGTCTCGCAAGTCATGCACCAGTGTATTGTTTTTTTATCTCTATGAATATAACCGCGTTCCTTAAGCTCACGGAAAGCTTTTATGACAGTGCCTTCATAATCATCCGTCATCGTTATATACGGATGCTCCCAGTCCGCAAAAACGCCAAGGCGCTTAAATCCTTCACGCTGTATATCAACAAAGCGTTTGGCAAAAGCACGGGCGCTGCGGCGGAACGCAGGTATATCCTCTATATGACGCTTGCCCATTTTCATTTCTTTAAGCAAAGCCTGCTCTATTGGAAGGCCATGGCAGTCCCAGCCGGGCACATAAGGAGTATAATGTCCCTGCAAGGCATAAGCTTTTATAATTATGTCTTTCAGTATCTTGTTAAGGGCATGGCCTATGTGTATATCACCGTTCGCATAAGGAGGACCATCGTGAAGAATAAACGGCTTGGCATTGCGCCGCTTCTCAAGCATTTTTTCATATATATGCTGTTCCTGCCACTCTTTGAGAATGCCAGGCTCTTTTTTAGGGAGATCCCCCCTCATAGAAAAAGATGTTTTTGGCAAAAAAACTGTTTTAGAATATGAATTATTATTTGTGTCCTTGCTGTTTTCCATTTTTGCTGCCTTTATAAATATCAATAATAAAAGTATAGCATATTGAGTAAACGGAAGGGCTATGAATTAAATGCGCCTGCGCAAAATCAGATGCTTAAATAAAAGTGTAACTGACAAAATAAAAATTCTTTAAAAATCAGGATATAACATTATGGGAGGAGGCCCATTCCTTTTTTCTGTAATTTTTAAAAGCATAGCAGGAATGCCTTCCTGATATGGAAGCGGAGGAAATATGCTGACAGTTTCAAGATGTTCATTCCAAAAAGAATGTATTATAGCGGCTGCCGCATGATCGCTTCTTGTATTTCTTATAGTCTTAGTAAAATTAAAGCCCCATGGATCATAGTAAATATGAGTAAACCCTTCTTTCCTCAGAAGACGGAAAAACTCTTCACTGTTCTTTGCTTTCAATGCCTTTGTCTGCAATGGCCACCTGTCATAAAAAGAAAATGCCTCATAATCGCGGTCCAGATAAAATGCAGTTCCAGTATTAATCAGCAAAATTTTATCACTTGGATTCGTAAGGCTTTCTATTTTAGAATATATGCACACGCTATCCAACGGGCAAAATCTTTGCATCCATTCTGACACGGTATTTATGCCAAGAGGCACAGTATACATCCCTCTTATATAAAAATATACGCATGAAGGAATGAAACATAATAGAGAAATTCCAAAAACAAGCAGCCTCGCTATATTTTTGTAATTTCCACAAAGACGGCTCTCAAACTGATATGAGAAAAAAAGCATTAATAAAGCATATATTGGAAACAGGAAACGAAAGATATTGGTTGCAGTAAAAAAAAGAATCCCAGAAATTAACGTAAAAATTGCCAGCTTAGATGTCAATTTTGTAAGTTTTGGAGGCATTATGAGAAAAACAGGAAGCCATAAAACAGCAAAAAAAGACACAGAACTGTTATAACTATTGTTTTTCGGAAAAAAAACATCCCATATTCCGGACAGCCAATTTAATGGGTTAAGGCCAGCTGTATGATTCACATCTTTTATCCATGAACTTATATTTTCGGCATCATAGCCTTCAGGCAGCGGGAAAAAAGATGTCATGAAAGGAAAAAAGGGATTACCCTTTAAAATATAGTTTTTTATTAGCCATGGAAATACCGGTATAATAAAAAAACAGAAAAAAACACATAAATCTTTCATGTTTTTTTTAATCTCATGGCCATTAGATAAGAAAATAATAAATGCAATGCCAGGAACAAAGAAAAGGCAAGTGGCTTTTACCGCTACAGAACAGCCCAATATAAACCCGGCAAGGCTTATCCGCAATGAGCGTGCATAATTCTCAGTTTTTAAGTCATTGCTTTCCAATAATGGAAGAACCGTCAAAAGAACAGACATTACAAGAAAAATAATTGGAATTTCAGAACATGTTTCCTGAATCGCATTAACAAAAGGCGCTGATGACGCTATAAGCGCCAATGACCATAATGCCGCACCTATGCTGAAATATTTTTTTCCAATGCGGAATATAGAAACAAGGGAAATAAGATATAACAGAAAATAATAAATTCTGACAGCTCCCGCTCCAAAAGTGCCTAAAATGCTCGTATATGCCATGCCATGAAGAAGAAACAGATTATAGAACAAATGTTGCGGCATATCAGCAAAACCATGATGCATTAACCAGTATTTAGGAGCTGCCAAGTGATAATTTAATGCGTCATTCACGCATGGCTCAGGGGCAAGATTCCCTATAAAAGCCAACAGGCTAGGGAAAAAAATAAGCAGCACTGGAAGCATTCTGAAATTTAAAAAAATATCTTTTAAAGTTATTTTTCCTTTTTCTGAACCTAAAGAAAATATTTCTAAAATACTATTTTTTGCTTTTTTAAAAAAAGCAATTGGAAACGGAATTTTACGCAAAGACACAATACCTAAAATCAAGCCAGCAAGAAGCACTGTCCATAAACATGAGGCATACAGCATCTGCACCGAAGAGACAACAAAGACAATTAAACCTGTAATCCCAAAACCTAATGCCTGAGACAGAATTATCCGTTCTGCAAATTGGAATTTAATTTCTATTAAAGAAAGAACAAATCTTCCATATCCGCCTATACATATAAATGCTAATACTCCGCATAAAGATAAATATAAATTTCTTGGAACAGCATGCAGAAAATTATTTAACGGATAAGATGAAATGGAAAAGACAGGAAGCGTACCTAAAAGATCCCAATAAAAAAAGTTATACTTGTTTGAAAACCACTGATAGGCAATAAACAATACATATACAATATACAAAACTGCTAACAGTGAAAAGCCCCATTCTCTTATAGTCCTTTGCATAGCATTTGTTAGAAATTTCATATTTATAAAATTATATAAAAGATTTTTGAAGTAATTTTTGTATACTATAAACAGGAGTTCCATGCTATGGGAAACAGAGCTGACATAAAGATAACTTTCAAATGCAATAATCACTGCGATTTCTGCGCGCAAGGCAATAAGCGCGATACTGTTACGCAACTAACAAAAGAACAGGTTGAAAATGATTTGCTTGATGCGGCCTCAAAAGGCGCAGACATGGTAACTTTCACTGGCGGCGAGCCAACACTGCATCCTCAGCTGATTGACTTTGTTAAATTTGCAAAAAAGCATGGATACAAATATATACAGGTCCAGACCAATGGCCGCACTTTCCTGTATATGGATTTTCTCAAAAAATTAAGAGATGCCGGAGTCAGCGAGTTATCTCCTTCCTTACATGGAGCCTGCTCAGCCACTCATGATGGGCTCACTCATGCCCCGGGAAGCTTCGTTCAGACAGTTTCCGGCATAATGAATGCCAGGAAAATAGGCATGAGCGTTATAACAAACACCGTAGTAACATCAAAGAATTATAAGGAATTTCCCAAAATGGCAGCTTTATTTGCCAATCTTGGCGTATGCCAGTTCCAGTTCGCTTTTGTGCATATAATAGGGACAGCGGAAATAAATAAAAACTGGCTTGTTCCTAAAAAAACAGAAGTTTTGCCATACATAAAACAGGGGCTGGATATAGGCAGAAGATACCATATACGCTGTTATACCGAAGCCATACCCTTCTGCCTAATGCAGGGATATGAAGAGTGCGTGGCAGAACAGATAATCCCAGAGGGGCCTGTTTTTGACGGAAATGTTCATTTGGAGAACTATGCCGATTATCGCAAAAATATAGGAAAGACAAAGGCGGAAAGCTGCAAGAAATGCATATATTACAGCCGCTGCGAAGGCCCATGGTGCGAATATCCGGAATTGTACGGCTGGGATGAATTTGTTCCAGTGCTAAAAGAATCATGCAACTAGCAAGGCCAGATAACATAACACATCAAGCAAGAATAGAAAAGCATTTTACAACAGAGGCTTATTTTTCCAGTTTTTTGCGCAGAGCAGCAGCCTTAATTATAGATAATATTATCTTATTGTTTTTCGCTTTTTCCATAGCAGCAATATTGCCTGAAGACATTATTGATTCCATGATAAGAGAGTCAGATATTAACTACGCAGAACTGATTACCTCCATTCAGTGGCTGGCATCTCTTATATATTTTCCAATCATGGAAAGCTTATTTCAAGCAACATTTGGCAAAAAAGCAATGGGGTTAAAAGTCCTTAAAAGCGACGGCAGAAGAATATCTTTTTTAAGAGCTTTCAGCCGCATAGCAGTAAAGCAGTTTTCTTATTTTTTCCTATGCATAGGTTTTCTGATAATGCTTTTTACTGAAAAAAAACAGACACTGCATGATCTTATATGTTCAACAATTGTCATTCATGAAATACAAAGAATGTCAATAGATACAAGTTATATAACAAATCATTCAAATTAGATAAAAACACCGCTCTGTGTAAGAAGCGTATTGATTTTATAATTTTCCCGTCATGCTGAATTTATTTCAGCAGCCCTACGGCTTAATGAGATTGTGAAACAACAGGTTTAGGACAACAATAAAGCAATATTTGCGTTCTTTATAAGGCATGCCGCCTTATCAATGCTTTATTTTAACAGAGCATAAGGAATTTCCGGAGAGACTGAATAAAAAAAGATATTTCCTCCTCTGAATTATAAGCATAAAGGGAAACCCTTGCCACCTCCTTTATCCCAGCCAGCCTCAGTGCGGGCATGGAGCAATGGAGCCCTATGCGAAGACAGACCTTTCTCTCCTGCATGCCGAGGAATATGCCGAAATCTTGCACAGAAATTTCCTTATCCTTAAAATAAAATGAAACTATGGAAGACTGGCTGCTGCCTATTACGCATATCGGCATGACGCTTAAAGCTTCACGCAAGATGGCGGACAGCCGTGAAACATGGCGGAATATATTGCAGCGGCCCAATGACATTATGAAGCGGGAGGCTTCGCCAAAACTGATAATGCCCGGATAATTCTGTATTCCAGCTTCATAACGGCGGCGTCCCGGCAGATAATCGGCAGCGATTCCAGCTGAGCTGGCGACAACTGAGGAAACTGTGCCGCCGCCTGCCGAATAGCCGCCCATGCGGCTAAAGACATGGCGGCGGCAAATCAATGCGCCAGCCGGCAGCGAACCTATTTTATGGCCGCTGAATGCCAGAAAATCTGGCCTTTCATGGCTTTCAGCAGACTTGCCTGGAATTTTTTTGGCAGACTGGCTGACGGGCAGCCCGTATGTGCCCTGGCCTCCGCATGAATCTCCGATATCAGGCACAGCCCATGGAGGGACATGGCATGGAATGAATGCCGCCGCATCTGCCAATACATAAGCGCCATGCTTATGTGCCTTTTTAATTATCCTGTCCAGGCTAAAATACTGTCCAGTTATATTAGATGCCATAGGCAATGCTACAATAGCGGTTTTTTCCCCTATCATGCCTAGAATTTCTTCTTCAGGAAGAGAAATAGATCGTTCAAGTCCGGCAAGCCTTATGAGACAATGTCCTTTCTTTTCCTGTTCAATGAATGGCAGCATAAGGCTGTGATGGCTGCCGGCAAAAATAACTGCTTCATTTTTTTCTGGCAAGAACTGAAATGCGGAGGCGGCAAGATTCACGGCATCAGTAGTGTTTCCCGTAAATATCACTTCGTCAGGATCGGCCCCTGCAAATTTTGCAACAGCCGAACGGGCATTTTCGCATAGGGCATCAGTTTCTGCCGCCAGATAATGCGCGGAGCGTCCGCCTCCGCAGCTGCCGTTTTCCATAAGCCAGCTGTTCACGCTAGAAATAACGCTTTCCGGTTTCAGCACGGAACAGGCATTGTCAAAATAAATCAGTTTTCCCGCAGCTTTCTCAATAGCAGGGAATTTTGTCCGCACCTCAGCGACATTATATTTATGATCCATTCCTATTTTATCTGCGCTCATTTTATCTTTAAAATTTTCTCAAAAAACATAACATGCATCATCGGCAGGAGTTCATCATTTAACAGGCAGCTCCAAAACAGGCTTCAATGCCAGTTTCTTCTTCAAAAGCATATAATCTTCCCTTGGGCCAAAACATCTGGATTTAAAAATGCAGCCTGCGCATTCAGGAAGCTGCTTTTTCTCGCTTTCAGGCAATGAAGTCTCTGCGCCTTCTCCAGTTTTTATATAATCCACATTCCTGTCATAAAAGCGGGCAAGAAAACAAGGCGGAATATGATCCGTTATCGCTTCTATGGAATATTCTTCGCATAAACAGAAAGCTTCTTGAATAAAAGACGAAACATCCTCGTATGAAGGAAGAAGGCAAGGTCTTTTCAGAACACCGCCCATGGCCTTCAAGAAACTGAACTGAATAAATTTTATTCCGTTCAGCTCTTTATGAATGAAACGGACAAAATCTGGAAGGTGCCGGTAATTCTGCTCGCAGACTATATGCGTGATGCGCACAGCCGCGCCAAAGGAAAGTAAGTTCTTCACTCCGGAAAGCCGCCTTGCGAAAGAACCTGGAATGCCGGTAAGCTCATCATTTATTTCAGGAACATTAGAAGGAAAATTCACATTGAAAAGCGAAACACCGGACATTACAAGGGCTTTCGCCATCTTCGGATTTGACGATGTGAGCGCATTGGTTTGAAGCTCAACGCCAGCTCCGCGAGAGCGTATGTATTTTATAAAATGAAAAACATCCGGGCAAAGCGTAGTTTCCCCGCCAGAAAGTATGATGATGCGGCTGCCTTTATCCAATTCCCGGTCAATGGCCTTTTTATTTCGCTCAAATGAGATTGTTTCATGTCGGTCTTCAGCTGCGCAGAATAAACAACGCTGATTGCATTTTTCAATAAGCGGTATTAGCGGCATGACAGAAAATCCTTTATATATTTTATTTTTCTTTCCCGAACGGAAGTATCTTTTACGGGCTTCAGCTCAGAATCGCCAAATTCCTCAAGATAACGGTGCCAAAGGCCCTCACAATCTTCACGCAGCAGGCAGCCTTCGCAGCGCAAAGTCTTTCGGCGGCTCACTTCCCTGCGGGATTTGAGATAATCTGGCGTAGCTCCCTCCGGAGTTGAGTGAGTCACGTGGTTAAAAACAATATTTTCCCTAACATCGCTTATCTGAAAAGGAAAAAAATCCGTAAAGTAACACAAAGGCACATAGCGCGCAGCCCAATTGCTTATGAGGTTTTCCACTATTCCTCGGCGGAAATGCTCCTGGCCAAGATAGAGGCATTCCCTCATATAAGGAGCAGCATCAGAAATTTTTGGCATAAGCATGTCAAAATGCCTAGCTACTCCGCCGCGGGACGGGTCAGCAAATATAAATTCCGCATTGCACAAGCCTAAACTATTTAAAATGAACTTACCTATATTCGGAAGTTCCTTATAATTTAGTTTTGTTATAGCAGTATTTGTTCCCACCGTGGTATTTTTAACGCTTCTAAAAAGCGCCAATACATTTTCTATTCCTGCTAATGCCTGGCGGAAACATCCTGAAACCTGCGTAAGCTGGTCATGTATTTTTTCCGAAGAGGCATGAATAGAAAAAATAATATCAGTAAGGCCAGATTCAACTGCGCGCTTTGCGAAATCCGGATAAGAGAATATTCTGCCATTAGTGGCAACAGCAATGCGCTCATAACCCATTTTTCTCGCAGCATTAACAAGCAGGCAGAAGTCCTTCCTTATTGCATCCTCTCCTCCAGCGAATTCCAGATAATCGCATCCATCGGCTCGGCCTTTTTTTAAACGGCGCAACAGCTCCGCAGTAGAACGCTCAGGCATTGTACGCATATCATAATTAATGCAGAATATGCATCTGTTATTGCAGGCATATCCTGGAACAATCATAAGTTTTTTGTATGACTTTGTTCTCATGGCCTTTTTTCAGTCACTAATGAGTCCAATGATATAACGGCGCAGCCTTTTACCCCATCTATGAGCAGAGAGAGCGGCGCATTAAACCTATAACATCGCAGCCACCTGCCCTTGGCATGGGGCACAAGAGACATTAGCCTTGATTCATAAAATATGCCATCATCCTGGCCTATAGTAAGATAACCAAGCCCTAGGGATGTGATATTATGAAAAAAATGACTTCCGCATGATGGCTCGGCACATAGCCTGTCAGACAGAATTTCCGCTATAGCGGCAGCTGATGAAAGGGCATCCCATTTAACAGGTACGCCTAAAGAGAAATCGCTTGTTCCCCAGCGGCCAGGGCCTATAAGAATATACTTTCTATTTTCCGCAGCAAGCAAAGCATTGAATTTTCCAACTTCCATGGCTATGTCATGAGCATGCTCTGGCGAGAAAGATTCGGAAGGCAAATAAAGTATATCCTTTATGTCTTTATAGTTTCCATTTCCTAAAGCCTTTGATGTTTTTAGCAAAATTTTATTCTCATCAAGGCCTTCTAAAGAAACCCGGCGGCCTGCTGCCCTGGAAACCATTGGGCGCATTTGCAGCACATAAAACATTGTATTGCCAGTTTCAGGGTCCCAATCCGCCGCAAACTCAGCTTCAATATGCGTACCCATAGCCCTGCGCCCCAGACTGGAAATTTCCTTAAGAATGGACGACAATGGGATTTTTTCATGTTTCAGCACAGGAGCAAAAGTCACGGCTCGCTTTCCTTCTGTTTCCGCTCCGTCTATAAATCTGTCTTTTATATCGGAAAATGTAGAGCCTGCCATAGACATAAGCCCATCGCGCTCAGCAATGTCAAGTCCCAAGCATATATTTCCCTCTGCTGATCTGGACAAACTGCCAGATGACGAAAGATCCAAAGCTCTAATGCTTTTCTGCGAATTTTCAAAAAAAGCCTTCGTAGAGCAAAACTGATGCAGATTCCTCGGATGAGCAGGAGAAAATCGCAGTGAAGAGCGTCCGCTAACAATAGATTCTCCAAGGCCAAGACCTATATGCGCAACAGGCTCTTCCGCCTTCAATGGAGGCAAAGGATAATAGTTATATGAATGAAGCACTCCTGAAAATGCCGGATAAAAATAACCTGACGGATGCTTTCTCCCTATTACCTTCTGTATTACCACAGCCATTTTTTCATCATCAACCACAAAGGGATTCATCTTCCTGTATGATACTGCTTCTTGAGAGAAAACAGAAGCATATACCAGCTTAACGGCCTTAGCCAGCTCTTTAAGGCGAATTCTGAAATCAGGAGAGCTGTTCGGCAGCATAAAGGTCTTATAAACCCCGGCAAAAGGCTGAGCTCTGGAATCTTCAAGAAGAGAAGAAGAACGAACTGCCAAAGGCTTATCCAGCTTGCGGACAAGAACTTCAAGGTCTTCCATCAGATAGTCTGGAAGACGGGCATCAAGAAATATCTTTTCCACATCAGCATCAGATTTTGCCTTTGACAGTTTAGCTTCTATGCCATTCTGCTCCATGAAAAAATCATAAACATCAGCAGCTATCACAACTGTATTAGGTATTGATATTCTAACCTTGTTCCCGAAATGGGAAAGATCATTTCTGCTAAGCAGGAAAGCAAAAAAAGCCAGGCCGCGAGCCTTACCTCCTATTGAACCGTTTCCTATTTTTACGAAAGGGACAGAATTTTCAAAATAATTGCGGTCAAATTTTAAAATCGTTCCCCTGCGGTTCTCATACATGAACCTGTGCAAAGTTTCTATAAGATAATCCCTGATTTTTTCAGGAGAATTATCAAACTCCGAAGTCTGCTGAGGACGTATCAGATATGCTATTTCAAATTCCGTACGCGCAAGAAGCCATTTTGAAAAATGATTGCGCACAGAATGAAACATTATGGAATCAAGCGGCACAGCGCGCAGCTGGCAGATCATTGAAGGAAGATCCCTTGCCCTGGCAAGCTCCTTCCCCTCAGGAGAATAAAACACAAAATCTCCAAAGCCAAAATAGCTTTTGATAAATGAGCGCAAGCGGCTTGACAAATCATGGGCATTCTTATTCATGAATGAAGCTTTCAGTTTTTCAGCTTCTATTGCATGGCGCTGGTCAGAAGACTGAAGCAGCACAGGCATGTCAGGATTGCTGCTTTTCACAATGCGCGCCAAATCCAAGCCAGCGCGAGGATTTTCCTTTCCAGCGCATGGATATTCTATGTCGGTAATGACACCTAGCAAATTATTGCGGAAACGCCCATAAAGAGCAAGAGCGGTCTCATAATCGCTGCAAAAAAGAATTTTAGGCCTGGCTTTTAGCCTTTGGCTTTTCTTAACAGGATTCAGCTCTTCAGCCATTACAAGGCGTGTCTGCTTAAGCAGTTCCGTATATATAACCGGAAGATAAGACGAATAAAACTTAACATTGTCTTCCACTAAAAGGACGGCCTGAACGCCTACCTTGGAATCGCTTTCAAAATTTCTGGCATCCTCTATGACATTTATAATTGCCGAAAATATCCTTGTGTCGCCATTCCAAAGAAAAATTCCATCTGCCAGTTTTTTAATGTCTTCAGGAACAGTGCGGGCTTCTCTGACATTAAAAGCGAGGAGAACAGCAGGGATTTCAGGCATTGCTGTTTTAATGTCATAAAAAAAGGTTTTTAAATCAGTGTCACACTGCTGAAGCATGGATATGACTAAGTCATATTTTTCCGAGCGCAGGCAGCGCAAAGCTTCATCAGCAGCGGAAACCCTCTTTATGCGAGGCAAGCCGGCAACACCCTCGTCCCGGCTGCCGAACAGAGCCTCATTCATGCTGTCATCATCTGCCAGAAGAAAAGAATCGTACAATGAAGCCACCAGGAGAATATTGCGTATTCTGAACGGCATTAGCTTTTCAAAACCGCCGAACTCCTTTTGAAAACTGGAAATTTCTGACAGTGGACGCATAAAATAAATTGTACAAAAAATATATAATGATTATATCAGCATGACTGCATTAATCCGGCAAACATGCAGCAGAATAGTCATTCTCTAAGCATATCAAGGTAATAAATAAATGCTAAATAAAAAGATACTTGCATATATTTCAAATCCTAAACTTGAAAATGCGCTGATGCTAGCTATGTTAGCCATTGCAGGGTTCATAATATTTGGCAGGTGCCTAGACTTCGGAATAACATACCTTGACGATTATTATCTTATAAGCCAAAGCAAAGCTTTAATATCAGAGCCGGAAAATATAGGAAAATTTTTCACTTCCACTATTTTCCCGGAACAAAACTCATATTACAGGCCAATGCTTCTGATAAGCCTTTTAGCTGATTTCATAACGGGAAAAGGCTCTTATTTTTCATTTCATTTAACTAACCTGATCCTTCATATTTTAACGGCATTTCTGCTTTTTATTTTTCTTAAGGAAATTGCTCCCAGGAAAATAAGGACATTCCTGTCTTTACTATTTCTTGTTTCCCCGCTGACAATATCAGGAGCAGCATGGATACCTGGCAGAAACGATTCTATACTAGCGATAGCGGTACTTCTCTCATTTTGTTCTACTGCTTCATTAGCCCAAACTGGAAAGAAATCAAGAGTCATGTTTATTTTTCTGTCATCGCTTTTTGCTCTTTTGACAAAAGAAAATGCCGTTTCGCTTATAATTGCCTTGCCATGGCTATGCTTCTGTTTCTCCGAAGGGACAGCTAATTCAAAAAAAAGAATCCTTCTAACGGCTTTTGCCTCTGCCGCAGCGGCGGTTGTCTGGTTTTTTATGCGTTCTGCCGCAAGGCCGTCATCTGGGAACATAGACTTAGAAACATTTTTTTCTTCATTTGTCTATATTCCGCACCTTTTAGGGAAAATGATGTTTCCATTTTTTCCCGCGCCTATTTATGAGCTTCAGGACATAAGCGGCTATTACCCCTTAGCCACGCTAGCTGCTGCCATTACAATTTATTTATTTGCCAAGGAAAGAAAAAACGCCTCATTCATAGTTTTCGGTTTTGCTTTATTTTTCCTATTTGGAATACCAGCTTTCATTTCTGAAAAAGCTGCGGAAGGCAATATCTATTGGCTAGAGCATAGGTATTATGTTCCTGCCGCAGGACTATACATAGCAGCATCGCAAATAATTCTGCCAGACCTAAACAGAAAAATAAAAATTGCAATAAAGATTCTGTTTTCCGGGATTCTGATTATGTCAGCCGCCATAAGCTATCTGTATATCCCTGTATTCAGAGAAAAATCTTCTTTCTGGGACACGGTAGCAAAACAGCCTGCTTACCATGCCAAAGCGCTTACCCTGGCAGGAGATGCGTATTATGACAAATGGTTAATAGAAAATAAAATTGAATATGCTGAAAAAGCTGTTGACAGATATGCTGAATCAGAAAAACTGCTTTCAGACATGCAGATTCCAGAACATATCAGCAAAGACTCATTATACAACTATGGCTTGGCAAGCCTTGCAATATCAGACCTAAAAAACGCAAGAATTGCTTGCGAAACATTAAACAGGGAAAACCATTTGGAGGCCTCACAATCATTATTAACGCTGATAAAACAAAAAGAAGCGGCAATAAAGACAGAAAACGAATCGCCGAATCCTTGATTAAGAAGATTTTTTTTTGTATCATATAATCATTATGTACGCAATAATAGAAACAGGCGGAAAACAATATTGGGTGACCCCCGGCGAACTCCTTCATGTAGACAGACTGGAAGCTAAAGAAGGCGAGGAAGTAAACTTCAAAGCTATCTGGAGCGCTTCAGAAGAAGGAAAAGAAGCTGGAAAGACAGAAGCTAAAGTTACAGCGGAAGTCGTGCGTCATTTAAGAGGCCCGAAAATAATAGTTTTCAGAAAGAAAACGAAAAAAGCTTATGAAAAAGCTTCGGGCAGTCGCCAAGAACTGACTGAAATAAAAGTCAAGGCAATAGCCTAAGTTTTTGGTCTTTGAACGGCTTCCAGCGCAGAAAGCTCTGTGCCATGCCGGCAAAATAAAAAAAGAGGTTAGTATTTATGGCTCATACTAAAGCACAAAGTTCCAGCACCAATGGCCGCAATAGCCCTGGCCAGCGTCTGGGAGTTAAAAGATTCGGAATGCAGTCTGTAAAAGCCGGAGAAGTGCTTGTCCGCCAGCGCGGCACGGTATTTCTTCCTGGCACAAACGTAGGCATCGGTTCCGATGACACGCTTTTCACTAAAATAGACGGCGTTGTGAAATTTGAGTGGGTAAAACGCGGAAAACAAAAGGTAAGCGTTTATCCCGCCGAAGCGAAATAAATTTTCGCATTATACAACACTAAAATTCCCGGACGGCTGCCCCGCTGATCGGGAATTTTTTATATTTTAAATTAATAGCTGCGGAAAGAATGCGCGGCGGGGCTTTTTATGAAAGAATATACTAGAACATCAGCAGAGTTCATTGATGCATGCCGTATTTATCTAAAAGCAGGCAATGGCGGAGATGGAGCAGCATCTTTCCGCAGGGAAAAATTCATACCTTTTGGGGGCCCGGACGGCGGCCATGGCGGCAAAGGCGGAGACATTTGGTTTGAGGCAACTTCAAATGTAACCACTCTTTCCGAAGTCGCCTTCCACCCCCACATTACCGTGCCGGACGCATCTCCCGGAGGAGGGAACAAATGCGACGGCGCTAAAAGCGAAGACAAAACAGTGTATGTTCCCATAGGCACAGTAATAAAAAGAGATGGGCGCATAATAGCAGACCTGAAAGAAAACGGACAGAGATTTTTAGCCGCAAAAGGAGGCCGGGGAGGCCGGGGGAACACTGCTTTTAAAACACAGTTTAATACTGCCCCCCGCATTTCCGAAAAAGGCGAGCCCGGAGAATGCTTTGAAGTAATATTGGAGTTAAGCATTCTTGCTGATGTAGGCCTGATAGGCTTTCCAAACGCAGGCAAATCAACTCTTCTTTCCACAGTATCAGCAGCAAGGCCAAAGATAGCCGATTATCCATTTACCACTATTTCGCCTAATATAGGCATGGTATCCCATAAAGGCAAAACCTTCGCCATGGCAGATATTCCAGGGCTTATAGAAGGAGCTCATGAAGGGAAAGGACTGGGAGACGTATTTTTGCGCCACATTCTAAGAACGAAACTGCTTATACATCTTGTAGATCCGCAAGGGTTCCAGGACACGCCTCCGGAAAATGCCATAAAGATAATAGAAAATGAATTAAAAAGCTTCAGCCCCATATTGGCAAGAAAGAAAATAATCATAGCTGTAACAAAGGCAGACCTCCCTGAAGCAGAAAAGACATATAAAAAGCTGAAAGCCAGATATAGAAAAAGAGATGTCTTCCTAATTTCCTCAGCTGCCTCAAAAGGCATTAACCAGCTTTTGGACAAAATCATAAAAACACTGCCAGAGATAAAACAGGAAGATGCTTATAAGACTGAGGAAAAGCAGAAAACCATAGCGCCGGAAGTAAAGAAAGGGCTCATCCTTAAACGGGATCCAGATGGGATAATGCGGGTAGAAGGAGAAAAAATACTTAAAATAGTCGCAATGACTAATTTCTCGCAATTAGATTCTTGGGACAGGCTGCGCCGCATTTTCAAAGTCATAGGCTTAGACAAGGCTTTGAAAAAAGCAGGCATTGCGGAAGGCAATATCGTAAGAATAGGCAACAGGGAATTTGAATGGTCAGATGAGCCTTTGCCCTCCCGCAAGCCAGGCAAATTTGCCTATAAGTACCGAAACAGGGAAAGGGAAGAATATAAAAAGAGAATGAAAGAATAAAATAAAAAAGCGGCATTAAAAAATGCCGCTTTTTTATTAATTTTAAGATTTCATGACCCTGATTTTATCAGAAAACTGAACCCCAGTCGCGTGTAGTAATAACAAATTCAACGCGGCGGTTGCGTGCTCTTGCTTCAGGAGTAGTGTCATTAACAACGGGGAACTCCGAGCCATAGCCATAAACCTTAATATAATCCCCCCACACGCCTTGCGAAGCGATATATTCTTTAACAGCGCTGGCGCGCAGTTTTGACAGCCTCTTATTCCAATCCTCAGGGCCAGTATCATCGGTATGGCCAATTACTACGAGTTTCAGCTTATCATAGCGCTTAAGTATTTCAGCAACTTTATTAAGCAGCGGATATGAGCTTGTTTTTATAACATCAGAATCCGTCTGAAATTCAATTGGAGGGATCTTCTTAGAGCTCACCATGTCCATTACTGACTGCAGCTCCAAATTTGCATTGCGGGCAAGTTCTTTCTCCGCAGGAGTGAGTTCCGGTTCACAAGAAGCTCCGCATAGCAGCAAAGCCGCACCAAATGCTAATATCATTTTTTTCATAAATTTTCCTCTGTAACTGAGCTTTCCATAGAAAGCATAAGCGTTTCCCTGCGGAAACGGTAACCGCGCGCAAAAGCCATATTGCTTACCAGCAGCGGCGGCGTTGCCATTATTGTGGAATAAATGCGGCGGCGGCTTATTTTAGGCCGCCTTGAAGAATCAAGCACATTGGCTTTAGCAACTGCGGCAAATGTGTCTTCAGACCAGTAAACAGGCCATATCACCGCAGCTCTAAGGGCACAATCTCTCTTAGGGATGGTCTGCATAAATCTTTCAGAGCAGTCCAAATTAGATATTCCCCATAGCAGCCACTTATTGATTATAGGGCGCAATTTCTGAAAATTTTCAGGCTTGCGCAAGTCTTCAGGCTTAAGACCTGCGGATTCCAAATCAGATAAAGGAATATAGCAGCGGCCATTCTTAATGTCAGCTGCAATGTCTTTAAGTATATTTGTAATCTGCAATGCCTTGCCTATGCGGTCTCCGTCTTCTGCGGAAGGAAGGTTCTTCTCGCCAGGATTGCGGGCCAGGAAATATTTCCGATAAAGACTGGCCCAAAAAATGCCAGGAACGCCGCCTATAAGGTGGCAATAGCGGTCCACATCCTCTTCCTTAGCAAAAGCAGCTAAGTTAGTTCCGTCAAAATGCTTAATGTCTGTTTCCATTCCTTCAGCTATGCCGCTAAAGAGCATTTTAAGCAGAGGCCTCCTTGCTTCAGGCGTCTCATGGTAAATATTCAAGATTGTGCCGAACTTAGAGAGCAGCTCTGCCTCTCCGGCATTTGCCGTTTCCGGCGCAAGCCTTTTACCGGCTTCCGCCATGCGGCGGCAATTGTCTTCGTTGTCTATGCCTCTGACAAGCCGCAGCATTTCCAGCTTTTCATTGCGCGGAAGCTGCGGGGCATCCACAACAGAATCAAGAGCCCGGCATACCAGATAACCTAAAGACATATCTGAGCGTATAGATTCTGGCATTATCTTTATGCTCAAATAAAGAGTCCTGGAAACATTTTTCAGAAGCTTTCTTGTTTCTTCTGACACAAGTGATTTTCTTTTAGAAGCCATTAATATAATTTTACAAAAATATCATGCGGGAAAATATATGTTAAGGCATAAAATCGCAACAAATACCGCATTGCCCCAAAATTTTATTATCGCATTCCAGGAATAATCTTGCCAAGTATTCTTTTACCAGATGCGCCGGTTGCATTTGGGCAATGATTAATTTTCCCTCTAATAGCAAGAAGGCCCATTAGGGCGAAACAAGCGGCTTCCTTCGCAAGAGGATGCATGCCTTCAGCCTCGCTAGATACGGTTTTCACTCCGGAAGGCATGAGATCTCTTATATTTTTCATTAGCACTTTGTTTAAAGCACCCCCGCCGGATACTATTATCTTATAGGTGTTTTTAGGGGCAAACCGCCTGAATGCATCCGCAATGGCAGCCGCAGTGAACATATTAAGCGTAGCCATCACATTGCAAATATTTTTCTCAGACATAGCTTGAAAATTTTTTTTTAGGAAATCAATAGCGAATGAACTGCGGTCTAGAGACTTTGGAGGCTTGCGGCTAAAATATTCCGATTTAAGTAAGCTTTCCACTTTACGCATATCAGCCTTGCCATGCGAAGCATAATAGCCATCCTTATCATAGCCCTGCCTGCCATTTGTATAAATGGAAATAGCAGTATCCATAAGGGAATTGCCAGGCCCCGTGTCAAAACCGTATGCGTCAATGCCTTTTCCGGCAAAAGCAATATTGCCAATGCCTCCGATATTCTGCAATGCCACAGGAAGCTCAGAATTGCCATAAAGAAAATCATCCAGGAAAGGCACGAGGGGAGCTCCTTCCCCGCCGGCGGCAATATCCCGGGGCCTGAAATCACAAATAACTGGAATGCCAGTCAGTTCTGAGATAAATGAGGCTTCACCTATCTGCAATGTATGCCGCAGTCCATTTGGCTCATGCCATACAGTCTGACCATGCGATGCGATGCATTCCACATCTTTATATGACAGCCCCGTTTCCTTAAAAAAACACTCTGTCATGCCAGCCCAAAGGCGGCCTAGCTCAAAATTAAGCTCTGAAAGCTCGCTAGCCCTCATATCTTTAGCAGAAATTATCTTCTCCCTAAGATTTTGTGAATAATCATAAGTTCTGAAAGCCTTCGTTATAATTCTGCGGTCTTTTATTTCGCACAAAGCAATAGTAAGGCCGTCAGCAGACGTGCCGCTCATCAGTCCCACAGAAAGAACTGGCTTCTCAGGCAAGTTTATTTCATTCATTTTAATCCCCATGCCCTAAGGCATGCCTCTGCCTCTTCCTTTGAGTAAACCTTCTTAAAACGCGCATTGGAAAGGCCTTTAACCCGGGCCTCACATTCCGGCCAGGTTTTATGATAAAGCACAATGCCTCCCGCAGCGCTTATATAAAACTTGTCTTTTTCATTTTTATGAATCTTTTGAGATTTGTCATGAACTGAATCAGCGCCATTTTCAATATTTTCCGGAGGCAGAAGAGAATAACCGCAGCCAATAGCCGGGCCGGAATACAGCTTTGCGGCTGAGCCTTTTGAAAAGGAGACAGCTATCTCATCGCAGCGCTCATTTATCTCGTGACCGGCATGGCCTTTAACATGAACCCATGAAAGCGAGCCCTTCAAGGCTGAAACATGAACAAAAAGCTTTTCCCATAGCTCCCTGTTAGCCACTGGCGCGCCGGTTGAGCTTACCCAGCCGCGCTTAAGCCAGCCCCAAATCCATTTAGTTATTCCGTTCAGCAGCAGCGAGGAATCGGTATAGATTTTTATTTTGCAAGGATTCTCAGCTGCAATGGAATAATGCCTTCTTATTAAAGCAAGAGCCTCTATGGCAGCTTTTATTTCCATGCGGTTATTAGTAGTGCTTTTTTCCCCTCCGCCTAATTCCACAAGACGGTTATCCGGGAAAATTATTACGGCAGCCCATCCGCCAGGCCCTGGATTTCCGGAACATGCCCCATCAGTATAAACCATTATTTCTTCCATTTATTTCCTCTGCCAAACTTTATGTCTATTAAATATCGGCTTTACCGCAGTCAAAAACCTCTTCAACCTTAACAGGGCTTAAGTATGCTAAGAAGCCCCTGACGGGAAGCCCATGAGCCTGGGAAAGAGCGCGCATATAATGCCTTAACTGCTTTTTATACTTTTCCCCATGCTCATTGCCAGTCTTAAAATCTACAACCATAATTCCATGCGGGCCTTTTACTGCCCTGTCTATGCGTATAAGTCCGCCCTCCTGGTCCAGATATTCGCTTTCACATTCAACAGTGCCAGATGATAAATCAAAAAAAGGCTTTACGGCAGGATCTTTAAGAAATTTTTCAATAAGAGATATGTCTTCTTCTTTGGAAAACTCTTCTTCCGGACCAAAAAAACCGCGAAATTTCTCATAAAGCTTATCCAGCTCTGACCTCAAATTGCTGCCATTAGGATTATATGCGGATATTACCGCATGCAGAAGTTCCCCGCGCAAGCGCTGGCTGTAATTGCTTTCGGGCAGAGAAGCAGGAGACTCATTAAGCAAAATTTCTCCTGCGGGCCTGCTTTTAACATCCATAAGACATGCTGCCTCCTCCGAGTCTTTGCCTTTATTCCGTTCTTTTATGCTTTTCTCCGAGCTTACAGCGCCAGCCTCATACTCCTCAAAAATGTCTAAAGGATCAGGAAGATCTAAGTCCTTTTCTTCCTTTTTATTATTTTTAGGCAACGGCTTGCGCAGAACAATATTATAAAGCTCTTCTTTTGCCCTTGTGCAGACAACATAAAAAACATTAAGGCTCTGCATAAGTTCTTCAATATCTTCTTCTTTTTTTAGTTTATTAAGGAGAGGAGAAATATTCTGCATGGGCTGAGTGCTATAAAATGGGAAAGCGCAGCCTTTGGAATCATCATAGAAGAAATAGATACTATCCTTTCGGCTATCCGCATTGTCAAGAATATTTATTACAACAGGATAGCCCAGGCCTTTTGACTTATGCCAGGTCATCACCTGAACAGCATCCATTGTCTCCGGAAGGCTTATGGAAAACTGTGTTTTTGAATCTTCATCAGCATTTTTTCCTGAGGCTAAAAAAGCATAATCCAGAAAATTTCCTAAATCATTCATCCCCTTTGAAGAAGAATCTGATACAACCTCCAAAAATTTTACAAGGGCAGAATGCTCTTCGCCAAACAGGCTGAACAGATTAAAAGTTTCATATACAAGACCAGTCAGCTCATATAATGGCAAGTATCCGCTTTTCTTAAAAAGAGGATCAAAAAACCTTTCCCATAAATCTTTCCTGGCGTCTCGGAAAACAGCATATAATGGCTTTGGCCTATAATGAATTGACTTATTTTCTTGTTCAAGAATTAATTCCGCAATGGATGAAGACTCCATAAGCGAATTCTTTTGAAAAACGGAGCCTTTTAAGAAATTAAAGAAAGAAATGTCATCAGCAGGATTATCCAAAAATTTCAGCAGGGCAAAAATTTCAGATATTATAGGGCGGCTGCGTATATCCAAAGAACTGAAAGATGCCGCAGGAATGCCTGCGGCTGACAGCAATCCTACGATTTTTTTCACATCTTCATTCTTATGCGCCAGCACCGCAATATCCCTATAAGGCCAGCGGAGGCTTGCTGATTTCACATAATTTATCAGTTTTTCCGCATATACAGGCTTAGCATTTCCTTCCGAATCTTCCGCTCTAGGATTTTTTTCAATTATATCACAGCGGACATATCCTTTTGATTCAGCCTCTGGAAGAGGGCGCTGCTCATAAGAAGTAAGCCCGGTTCTGTCTTCAAGGCCATAATGTTTAAACAGCAGCGGGAGATTGAATTTAAACAGCCTTTCCACATAAGAAGTTATTATGCCGCCGCTGCGATGGTTATCCGGCAGATTTTCGCATTCAATGCCATTAGCCAGCATTCTAGTCTCCAGGCCGGAATAATTTTTGCCAGCATCGCTCATCATGGAAGCCATTATCTTATAATCCGCATTGCGGAAACGGTAAATAGCCTGCTTTATATCCCCCACCATGAACAGAGATCCCCTGCCGGAAAGAGCCTCTTCAATAAGCGGCAGCATGACATTCCACTGCAGGCGGTTAGTGTCTTGAAATTCATCTATCATGAAATGATTAAGGCGGCTGCCAAGATTATAGTATATCTCCGGCACAGTGCTTGAATTAATGTATTCCGCCAGACTCTTTGATATGTCAGAAAGAGGAATCGAATTTGTAAGATTTCTCTTTATTATTTCCGTTTTTGCACGGAAAGCCTCATAAAGAACGGAATAAGCATTATAATAAGAGAATGAATAAGCTTCCGTTGCCAATGCAGCCGCCATATCAGCCCTGGCCTTGAGTCTCTCCCAGCAAGGTATTTCTTTTTGTATTTTATTTTTCTTGTTGCCGTTAAAAAAAGAACATTTGCCAGGATAATTTTTAAGAAGGTAACTAATGTCTTTTATTAATTCAGGATCAGAAATATTCTTACGTATTAATTCTTTAGGAATGCCAGCAATAATGCGTTCATATTCTTTTTTGAAATCATCAAAAGCCTTTCTGGCGGAAACGCTATTCTCATTATCAGGAAGTTTCATCTCATAGGAAAGAGAAGCCTCCATTTTCATCATTTTTGAAAAAACATCTTTCATCCTGGCAACAGGATTCCATATAAAAGATTTTCCGCGCGGCAGCCTGCTCAGAAAAGCATCCGCCACCCTTTCATTGAATATGCCAGGCTTGCCGGCCATTGAAGCTATGGATTCAATTCCGCTTGAAACGATGCTGTCCATAGAGAAAACCGTCTCTATGTCAGGGGAATAATTAAGTTCAGCAGCTGAAAGACGGAAAATTCCCGAGAAAAAACTGTCTATGGTATAAACCTGAAAATCAGAATAAGAATCCAGCAGACGCATGACGCAGCTTTTAGCACGGATTTTAGCTTCAGCAGGCGATATGCCCAAGGCCAAACATATTTTATTTTCATCTCTGTTTTTCCCAACAGCAAGCTCTTTCAGGTATTTCAGAATGCGCTGCTTCATTTCTTTGGCCGCATTGTTAGTAAATGTAACAGCAATAATGTTTTCAGGCCTCTTAGGCGCTGAAGCCAGCGTTTCCGAAGACAAAAGGAACATGGAATAGCGCTGCGCAAGCGCATAGGTTTTTCCAGAACCTGCCGATGCGCTTATAAGAAGGGCATGCGGAAAGCTGATGGACGGATTAAGAACATTTCCCGATGAAAGTTTTTTTTCCATGATATGATTGAGCTTTCATTAAAAACGCATTTTGCCGCTTAACATTATTGCATGTGAAGAATGCGATGAGCGGAAACTGCCAGTATAAGACAAGCCAATCTCGCTGCCGTTTTCCGTTATTACGGCAGCCGTTCCGCCCAGCTCAAAAGAAGCCCTTGGAAGCTTATCCATATAAATATCATAGGAAGGGCCGCCGGGCAGTGAGACATTTACGGAATTAGAAGGCTCATTTATGTCAAAAGAAAATCCTGCATTAAATTCCGGACGGAACACATTCCCGGAAACATAATAATTTTCTTTCCATGATAAACCCAGAATGGCAGTAAGCAGGGAATAAGAGTAGGAGCCTGTTTCCTGGCCAAAACTGTCATGATAAGCTCCCCTGTCAAAGGAAGAAAATCGGAATCCCGCCAAAGGAGAAAATGATTTCACCCATTCATAATTGCCGAGATCCATGTACTCAGGGCAGTATTCAGCAATAGCTGATATGCCTATCGTTCCGGAATCATATTCATTTATGCCTGAAACAAGCCCGGCATTTACTGTTTCCACATAGGAACTTTTTCCATAGCTTATCATACCGCGATATGAAAAATATTCTGACACATACTGTCCGTAAAGGAAAAATGTATTTGTTTTTATGTCAGTATCCCGGAACATAGAATCTAATGCCGTAGAAGCATATGAATATCCTATGCCGGCTCTGGCAAGCCCGTCAAAAAATTCCGAATCCGCTCCTATGGCCGCGCCAAAAGTATCGGCATCATATCCAAGCCCCCTGGTGAACTCATTTCTGGAATAAAGCATATTTCCCCATACTCCTGAATTTGAGAACACATCTCCGGAAGCCATGCCTTCAAGCGAGGCAAGGCGTGATGACAAAGATCCATATATTGAACGGTTTATTTCTCCTGCCACAGCGGCATTTGCCGGGGAGCTTTCTGGCGCCATAGCAGTAAGCATATTCACATAATCGGCCGGTGAGTCCAAATATGCGGCATCCAGCTTAGCCTTAGACGCTGCGCCAGCGCTTCCTTCTTCAGGGGAATAGAAAAACCATGCATCCCCTGCCCTAACATTATTATCATTTCCGCCAGCCTGCCTCACAAACTTATCTACAGAAGCAAGATAGGTAAGATTATATGTGCCATCTCCAATAGCAGACAACTCATAGCCGGTGGAAGCTCTAAGCCTGGCGAATGAGCCGTTTAATGCCGAGTCTGACTTAATGATATCCAGACTGACACTCTCGCCCCTAGCTAAGAAATCATTATGCACAACTGCGGAAAGAACAGTGCCGCTGCCGGAAATTTCAACAGACGGAGCTTCCAGTTTTCCATATTCCTCTGCTGAAAAAATATCGCTTTCTATAGTGCTTCCGCCATGTATTTGAACATTGCCATCAACAGTAAGAGCTGAAGACATTTTTATCTTACCGCCTGTTATGCCAAACGAGGAAATTCTAGGGCTGTCAGATGAATAAAGAGTTCCGCCGCTAATGGCAAGGCCATTGACAGCAGAAATATAAGAATTGCCTGATAAATACACATGTCCTCCGCTTATTGAAACCTGCCCGGAGGATGAAATATTTGAGTTTCCAGAAAAAACAGCTGTTCCTCCGCCTATGCTTATGCTAGCAGCATTTATTCTCGCGGAATCCTCAAGCATAAGCATGCCTTCAGACACAGCTATTGATCCGGTCGTCTTATTAAAAATTGAATCACCGTTAAGAATTAAACTTGAACCTGAAGGAAGGCTAAATGTATTTTCATATACTGGAGAAATGGTAAACACAGAACTGCTTATTGAAATAACGCCTTTATTTATCGCTTCATCAAAAGAAAGTTCTGCCGTGCTGATGAATACTCCGCTGTTTTCCATTCTTGCCTGAGATATGGAATTATGGTTTATAAGAGTGCCAGATGTTTTAAGAATGCCATAAGTTCCGCTTATGGCATTCACATTAATTCCTCCAGTAAAGATTAGGATGCCATTATTAACTATTCCGTCCGAAATGTTAAGGATAGAGGCATCAGATTCCAATGATGCATTTTCATTAATGCTCAGGCTGCCCTGCTCAATATATGATTTATTTTCCGTTTCTCCTGATATGCGCAGCCTGCCTGAACCTATTATGGAGGTGTCATCTGGCAACAGTCCGGATCTATAAACAAGAGTACCGTTATTATTTATGAATGCGCTTATTTCAGCATTTGCCGTTAATGTTTTGTGTTCAGGAATAACTATTGTCCCTTGGCTTATTGAAGCACCGCTTTCAATAGTATCCAAAACATTTAGCGTTCCAGTTCCTGTAATTGAAGAGACAAGAATCCTGTCTCCTTCAATCATGCCATTTCCATTGCTAAGGTTCAGAATGCCGTCATTCATTATGGATAACGCTGCAATATTTCCTGCTCCAGCGGTTAAGGAAGCATCAAGCCCAATGCTTATGGCATTTTGGCTTATCATCCCTTCATCGCTTAGCAGCGAATCTCCTGCCATAAATTCAATGCTTCCGCTGCCCTGAACTCCGCCGCTAAATGAAACGCTGCTAACATACATTTGTCCATTATTGTATATGTCAGATAAAGCCGAATTGCTGTAATTGTCTGAAAAAGAAACTTCTTCAAGAAAAAGAATGCCGCTATCAGTATTGTAAATAGCACCGCCGCCATACAAGGCATTATTATTATTCCTTATTGTTGCCGAAGAGATATAAGCGTTTCCCTCATTAATAAGAAAACCGGCTGCTCCTTCTTCTGAATAAGTATTGAAGTTTTTAATCTCCCCTATTTCTTTAAAGCTAAGGCTCTGCTTTAGGCCAACGGAAATAGCTGAAAAACTGCTTCCGTCTATAGAATAGGAATTTCCGTGCACAGTCAGATTTCTTTCCTCCCCAGCCAAAGAAAGAGTTTCCCCCAGCGCAACATCGCTGGACATTGAATATGAATCTATGGCTTCTGAAGAAAAAGCTTCCGCAAGAGTTTTGCCAGTGCCTGTTTTAATTACATTGATTATGCCATGATCTGACTGATCCTGAGAAAGGCGGTATTCTCCGAATGAAGCTGCTGCGGAAGCTTCCGCTATATTCAGCCCATCAAGGCCCCCAGCTGCCTCTATCAGCCTAAACGATGTTAGAGAGGATACTTCCATCCAGTCATCTGAAATTATGTTCACTGTTCCGAGGTTAAGAATGCCATTGCCCCCTGCCATGCCTGAAACAGACAGCTTATCTGACTCAGCAGAGCCGGAAACAAAAGAGGCATCAAAATCTATGTAAGCATTTCCGGAAATATCAAGACCGGATAAATTGAATACGGACACTGCACCATCCCGCAGCAAAAGAGTGCCGCCTTCCGCAAGTTCCAAAGATGAATTATTAAACCGCCCCCCGCTATTTATTCTAAGCGCGGCAGATGAAACAATCACTGCCTGATTTGTAAAGCTGCCATACAGAGAGGCAATTCTTTCTGAAACGGGAATGTTTTCAGGAGCATTTGTGCCTAAAACATATATTGTGCCGTTTTCATCCGAATGTATGTCTCCAGCCAGGCTTATTGGCATTTCTCCAGCCATTATTAATGATATTCCGGCATTCTCAACATAAGCATTTATTGAGCTTCCGCTTTCTGCGCGGAAAAAGGCGCCTTGATTTATGGCAATAGTGCTGCCATAAATTTCCCCGGAATTTACAAACATGGAGCTTACGGAAATATTGCCGCCGGAAACAGTGCCGGTATTTATGAAAACTGAGGCAAAAGCATCGCCATAGTTATTAAAAACAGAGTCAGCAGCTACCGTAATAAGATTCTGAGCAATGCTGCCCGAGCTTGATGAAATGCCAGAAAGATTAAGCTCTCCTCCTGAAATATCCGTCATATTTTCCGAATCATAAGCAAATGAAGAGCCGCTTTCCAGCGCAAGACCCGCATAAAGGATGCCTTTATTCTCAAAGCGAATATTTTCTCCAATAATTTCCAGATTGCCTTGGCTTACGGAATATCCTTCCGCAATAGATCCAGTGCTTATTTTTATTTTGCCAGAGCCTTCAAAATTAGCTGATAATGAGGCAAATGTTCCCGTAGAAAATGTTATAAGCCCGTCATTAAATGCAGTCCCTGAGACTGAAAAGCTGTCAGCTGACACATAAAAACTGCCATCATTTATTACAAGCTCATTTTGTACAAAAACAGAGCCAGGCATTATAAGCTCTCCGCTTTCTATTACAGTTTGCCCAGCCCCTTCTATGCCTCCATGCAAAATATTAGTGCCAGAAGAGAAAAAAATGCTTCCGTTATTGAATATGTCTTTGCCTTCGGCTGCCTCATTGCCTGAGAAATAATTATTCCCATAAAAATAAATTTTTCCTTCATAGTCATTATATATTGCTCCGCCAGAGACATTTGCGTAATTATCTGTAAATTCTGAGCCGGATATTGACAGCGATCCTGCATTCCCGATTGCGCCGCCAATATTGGCGGAATAATTTCCTTCAAACATTGAAGATGTTATTGCGGCTGTGCCCATTATATTCTCAAATGCGCCGCCGGAAAGATAATCCGTATAAAAATAATCAGCTGAGGAATTGTGTCCAAAATAAGAATTTGAAATATCAATTATGCCTGAATTATAAACTGCGCCGCCTGAAGCCGTAATATTGCCAAAAGAGACATTATGGGTAAATGTTGAATTTGCTACAGAAAGCGATGATAATGCTTCATTGCGGAATGCACCGCCGAAAACAGCAGAGGATCTCAAAACAGATAACTCTGATATGTATTTGGACGAATTTTCCCTGAAAACAATATTTATTCCAATATCAGAGCCGTTTAGGGCATATCCTCCGCCATTTAGAGCAATTTCAGAAGAAACGGAAACAGGCTCTAAGCCTTCATAATATATATCATTCATTAATGCCATGTTTCCGCCATTGTATATGGCATCTTTCAGCTGCTGGAAAGAATAAATGCTTTCTTGCGCAAAAGAGGGCATGGAAACAAACATGAAAAATATAAAAAGAAATAAATTAATGAATTTTCTCATAAACTCACCATGTGCCGGACAGACATATAAAAATAACAAAATAAATTAATGTTATGGAAAAGCAAAATCATTAAGGAATCTCCATGTCTTCTACCGGGCGGCCTGCTATAACCTCCAGAAAAAGCCCTCCATACCTTTCAATTTTCTTTTCTCCCATTCCGCTTATATACCGCAAGTCTTCAAGACTTTTAGGCTGCCGCACTGCCATTTCTGCCAAAACAGAGTCATGCAAAATTATATATGGAGGCACATTCATCTTATCAGCGATTATGCGGCGATACGCGCGCAGCCTTATGAACATTGCTTCCTGTTCATGCGAAAGAGAATCATATCCCATTCTTTCAAGGGCCTTATCCTTGCGTCTGGTTTTCTTCTTTTCAGGAACAGCCGGTATCCCTAAAGAAACAGATCTCTCATCGCGGCATAAGGCCTTTCCTTCAGCTGTTATATGCGCAAGAGGATATTGCGGATCATCTGAAATCCTTATGAAGCCCTGCACTATCAGCTGGTCAATCCAATACCTTACGGCGGCTTCGCCTGAATCTTTTAGCAGTCCGAAAACCTTAAGCCTGTCATGGCCATTAGAAGCTATTCGCTCATTATTTCTCCCTAAAAGAAGATTTACTATATAGCCTATGCCAAAGCGGCCCTCTGTCCGCCATACTGCGCTTAATATTTTTTTTGATACCAGCCTGGCTTCATCTTCAGGCAGCATATTAACTTCGCCAAGGCACACGTCGCAAGCTCCGCAGACTTTGTCCTTATCAGCATATCCATGCGGAGGATAAGATGCTCCAAAATATTCGCATAGCAGCTTATGGCGGCATACTGTGCTTATGGCATAGCGTCCAATCTCCTTTAGGTGTTTTTCCAATACGAGCATTCTGTCGCCAGATATACCTTCTTCCTGAGCCAGGAAACGATGCATTATCAAATCCTGAGCGGAAAAAAGCAGCACGCATTCAGCAGGAAGGCCATCTCTGCCGGCCCTTCCGCTTTCCTGCTGATAATGTTCAAGGGAGCGCGGAGTATTGGCATGAATGACAAAACGGACATTAGGCCTGTCTATGCCCATGCCAAAAGCTATGGTAGCCACAACCACATCAATTTTTTCTTTTATAAAATCTTCCTGTGACTTATGCCTTTCTGAAGCAGGCATCCCGGCATGATAAGGCGCGCAGGATATGCCTTTCTCTTGCAAAAAGGAGGCCAGCTTCTCCACAGTTTTGCGCGTTTGAGCATAGACGATGCCTCCTTCTCCGGCATGGCGGCGTATCACTGAAAGAACCTGCCTGTTCCTGTCTTGGCATGGATATGCCCTGTATATAAGATTGGGCCGGTCAGGATAGCCGATATGGCAGTCCGGATTGCGCAGGCCAAGCTGGCTGGAAATATCGCGGCGCACTTGCGCAGTAGCAGTGGCAGTAAGAGCAAGGCGTACCGCAGCCGGATATTTAGCGAAACACTCCGCAAGGCGGCGATACTCTGGCCTAAACTCATGTCCCCAATGCGAAACGCAATGAGCCTCGTCAACAGCAAACAAAAACACATCTTTCAATATGTTCTTATCTAAATCCCCAGCCAACAGGCGCTCAGGGCTTACATATAAAAGCTGAAGCCGGCCAAGAGCAAGAAGCCTCTTAACATTGCTCTTGCCAGCTGCCCCCATATTGGAATGAAGCGCGGCAGCCATTATTCCTGCCTCCTGCGCTGATGCTACCTGATCATCCATTAAAGCTATGAGCGGAGAAATAACTATAACAAGGCCCTGAGCATAAAAAGCCGGAAGCTGATAGCAAATGCTCTTGCCGCCTCCTGTTGGCAGAATTGCCATTGCGTCATGTCCGGACATAACAGACTCAATAACATTGCGCTGCAAAGGGCGAAAAGAAGAATATCCCCAATGCTTGCGCAATATTTCTTCCGGCTTAATGATATTGTCCGATATGTGCATTCCAGTAGGCAATTCTTATTTTTTGCTCTTTTAAATTTTCCTGTAATAAATTAAGAGATAACAGAAGCTCAAGGCAGCTTATGCTCTTTCACTCTCCAGTCTCTTTCCAGCATGCGAAGCAGAGACTCTTCCTTGGTGAAGAATACAAGCTGGCAGCCGTATGCATTCTGGAAATGACGCAATATTGTCAGAGCCTTTTCCATTCTAGCAGAATCTAAATTAAGGAAAGGATCATCTAAAAGAATTATTTTATCTCTATTTCCAAAAGCATCTGCCGCAAGGCAGAGACGCATAGCCAGCATAAGACAGTCTCTCGTGCCTGAAGACAGCTGGCTGGGATCCCTAAATGTGCCGCCAGAATCTTTCATTTTTATTCCAGACAGTGAAAGCTCTGAAATTTCAACTTCGGCCCCCGGAACTATCCCCGATAAAATGCCAGCAGCTTTTCTGGCAAGCTCCCTGAATTTGGCAGCCGCATCGCTGCTCATTCCGGCCATAACCTCTGCCGCAAGGCCAGAAGCCTGCCTGCGAGTCTCTATTTCTTTAAGCTCCTCTTTAAGGCCTGAAATTTTTTTCCTTAGGGCTGCTATGGAATCAGGAATGGATGAAAAGGAATTCTCAAACTCAGAATCATTCCTAACCTTATCTACTGAAGCCATGCGTATCTCCTCTTCTTTTTCATGCAGCAGCCTGCTTGTCTCATCTGCCTTTGCCTCTAAATCCGAAAGGCTCATTTCAATCTTATGCCAGTCAGCCGCCGCAAAACCGCTCTCAGGAAGGCTTTTTACCCTGGAATCAATAACAGCAAGCAAAGCTTCAGGAGTCATGCATGACTCTTCATTCATAAGAGCTTCCACTTTATCCTTATCCGCCATTACTGCCTGCATTGCAGCCTTCTTCTGTTCTACAAGGCGCAAATAGCTGTCCCGATCTTTGCATCCTTTATCGGCAAGCCATGCCTCTGTGCTGGTTTTTAATGTATCATAGCTTATCTGCACGCCTATAGACTGTGTATGAGCATCTGTTATAGCCATTTGAGACTGCTCATGATCCTTAAGCATCGCTATATGATTCTCACGTTCTTTTTTAGCAGAAGCTATAAGTTCATCAAATTTGGCTATCATCTGTTCTGGCGAAAGGCCTTGTATATATTTAGTATCAAAGCGTTCGCCCCATGTATGCGTAATTTTATTTATTACTGCCTGTTCCGCTTCCTTCTCTGCTGTTCTGTTTCTGCGGCGCACATAGCTGGAATGAAACATCCAGCCCAAAAATATGCCAGCAGGAAAAAGAAGCCATGCCACCATGGTTTTAGCATGAAAAATCCAGGCAGCAGCAAAGCCTAAAATTGCAAGGACTGGAGCCACCAATGAAAAAATAAAAGGAGTTTCCTTAAAAGTATCATTTTTAGCGCGCTGCTCAAAAATCTTCTCTACTTCAGGCTTGAAAGTATTTGAGGCTCCTTCCAGCATTTCGGCCTCTTTTCTTTTCTTCTCCTGCTCAGGAAGGCTCTTAGTAACTTCCTCCAAATGCTGCTCTTTCTGCTTTATTACAGCCTGGGCCGCATCATATTTTGCTTTTGCCTCATCTCTTGCAGCAACAAGCTTATCATATTCCTGAACTCCCTCAGGGCTTACTAAAGGATTTTCATCGCATAATTTAAGTTTTGCCACATACGAGCTTAACATTTTGCGTTGTTCTACTGAACGAAATAAATTCCTTTTCTTTTTCAGTTCGCTTATCTGCTCGGACTGCTGTTCACGGATTGCCCTAAGTTTTGCAGCCTCTTCCTCAAGAGATGCTAAAGCTTTGTCCAAAACTTCAAGCTGTTTTTTCTGTCCGATTGCATTTTTCTCCTGCATGAGCCTTTGCTCTAGCTCCGCTTCAGCCTGTCTAAGACATGCTTCCAAAGCCTTAAACTCCTTAGCATCATTTGAGTTTTGCCTTGGATTAGCAGATTTCATAAGACCTGAAGATATTTTCTGCACGTCAAGCCCTTGAAAGAAAAGATTGCGGCCGGCAGTTTCAGTCCAAGAGTCTTTTCCGGCCTCAAGGCTTATATCAGATGAACGGACTGAAAAAAGGGATAGAAATTCTTCGCCGCTGTCATAAGGAACTGAAACATCAGCAGAAGCAAGCCGCTCTGATGCTTCGCCATAGCGCATGGCAAGCCGGCGCCATACAGATGAATTTTTTGGAGCGGCGCTGCATAATTGCTCAAAAATAGCGTCAAAGACAGTGGTTTTGCCAGATTCATTGCCGCCAAAAAAAACAGTTACTGGAGCAAACTCAAACACTCTGTCCGAAAAACGTCCATATTTTTTTATTATAAGTTTCTGCATAAAATAATCCTAATCAATCCTACAGCTAAAAATTTTAAAACTATATTTTTTATTTTACAGCTTTGTTAATCTCTTCCAGTCCGATTTTCCTAGCCTGAAGCCACACATTGAACTGAGGAGTTTCCTCAGGCGGCTTCCTAGCCTCCATAGCTTCAAGAAATATACGTGCGGCAGGGTTGCCAGACAAGGCAGAGAATGTGTTAATGTCAGAGGTGTCAAGCGTGCATTTGCGCAGTTTTTTAGAAAGATCCGCGTGAAATGCGGCCTTGAGTCCCTCAAAAACATTTTCATCTTCAATAATTCCGCTAAAAGAAATCTCAAACCAGTCAAGCGGAGAATGTTCAGCAATTCTTACTATCTCATCAGCCTTGGACTGCGCAAAAGAACCGTCTATATTTACCGGCATGACAAATTTCCGGTATTGCCCGGCTGAACTGAGTATTATTTCCTGCCTTGGACCGGCAATGTCGCCATCGGTATCAAATATCACGATTTTTCTAGGCCCCGTTTCGCCTTTGCGCCACACTCTGGAACTTCCAGGATATACAGCCGGGACATTGCCGGACATAGCCTCATGCGAAGAATGTATGTGCCCGAATGCAGCATAGCTTGCCTGGCTGCGGGATATTAGAATGTCCGGGATCTGAGCTCCTCCATCAATGCCATCTTCCATTTCAGTATCAGGACCAGCATAAATTGTGGAATCAATGCCATGCATCATCAAAACTCTAAAAGCTGTCTTGCGAGGAAAATCTTCAGAAAGAAGATATTTGTAATCTTTGCGGAAAGGCACAGCAGCTATCTCAATCCCTCCGATGCTCATCAGCTCCATGCTGTCAGAAATAAGCCTTACATTGCCAAAATTATATGCGGAAAGCCTCTCATTAGGGCTTTTGCCAAGCAGCTCGTGATTGCCGGAAATGTAAACAACATGGCAGATTTCGTTCAGACGGGAAAAAGCCTCTTTTACTTCAGCCAAAAGCATAGCATCAGAGTAATCAGCAAAAGAATTAAACATATCTCCGCATATTAGCAGATGTGTGGCATATCTTGAATTTGCTATGGAAATTATCTCGTTAAGAACCGCAAGTCCATAATTTCGTTCTTCCCCATTTCGCACCAGGTGAAGATCAGAGGCATGAAGTATTTTAGGCATGATTTTATTTTACATAATATAATAATAATTACAAATAGAGCGTAATATATAATCTGCCATTATGAATGAAAAGATATTTCAAAAACCGGAAATAAATATTTCTCAAGGCATTAAGTGATTTTCTTAAGAAACAAGGATAATCCTAAAATACCAGCTGTATTACCAAAACATACTAAAGCCATAGCGCCAGAATAATCAATGGCTCTTTTAAGAAAAGTATTGATACAATGTAATTACAAAGAACGCAAATATTACTTCATCGTCTTGAACTTGTTTCAGGACCTCTTTAAGCTGCAGAGACGCTGAAATAAATTCAGCATGACGTAAAAACTGTAAAATCAATAATCTTCTTATAAAGAGCATAATCAATAAAACAAAAATATGTCATTTACATAAAAAATTTATAACTCAACTATTGCTTATCTTATTTTCTTTCCAGCAGATAGGCCTTATTTCCTGATATTCTTACTTTATCGCCATTTTTAAAAACAGATACGCATCTTTCGCATCCAGTGAGACACGGAATGCCAAGCTCCCTGGCAAGTATTGCAGGATGAGAAATAAGGCCTCTAGTTTCAACAATAATGCCTGCGGCATTTTTAAGAATATGAGGAAAATACTCTTTTAAAGCCAAATTTTCAGCTATAACAATGCTGCCTTTCGGAATAGAGCTGGCAGAACGGCATGCAATAAAAACTGTGCCTTCTGCCGTTCCATGGTTTGCAGGAACGCCTTCTAAGAAAAATAAAGATCCGGCTGGGTTCTCACTGTTTTTTCTGACAATAAAATCTGAACTTTTTTTATTTTTCTGTTTATCTTTATAAATTTTATTAGCAAAAAATAAAGCAGGAATAAGAGATGGAAGTTTTCCTTCTTTAAGCCATGAATAAAGCAACGGATAATCAGCAAGCCGGCTAGAAACTGAAATTTTTCTTTCTAATAAGTTTCTTATGCTTCTAAAATCAGAATCAAAGCGAGTTTTCATAATAAACCAGCTGCACATTCCTCTTGCTATTGTGCTTTTTGGGAAACGGGCAAATATATTGCCAGCCATAAGTTCTGCTTTAGCATTCTCTTCTTTTTCGCATAGCAAAACAAAAGGATCAATATATTTATGAAAATCAATAATGCCTATTTCAGACATAAGCATGTCTGAGATATTATTAGCGATATAAGAGACTGTATAGTGAAAAACAGAATACATAAGCAACAGCAGGGACATTCTGTCTTTTATATCAATCTTATTATTGTATTTTCCTAACATAGCATTCAGAGCTGAAATATATATTTCCTTGCCAAAAGCCTCAAAAGATTCAGATTTTTTATAAAACTCTTCATATTCCCATTTATCAATATAAGAAAAAAATTCAGACACAAAAGATCCTTTCACATAAATTTCAGATCTTGATATATTTAGTTTCGGTTCTGGAAGCATAAGCAACTTGGAGAACCGTAAGCACCATGTCTTAAATAAAGTAAAGGAATCTTTCCAGCGGCTAAAAATGCTATCGGTAAGAACAACGTAATTCAAAGTAAAAGGATTAGGCTGAACGCTAACAGGCCGCGACTGTAAAATATAAATGCGTTCATCTGTCATCACGCACTCCATGTCATTTGGCTGCCCTCCCCTTATTTTTTCAGTAAGTTTCATTATTATGGGCCAAAATAAATAAAAAGGCAAGCCTGGAGAATTCAATGAGAAAAAGATTATTCCGTTATATACAAAAAAATAATGCGGGACATTAGCGCCTGAAACAACAGCCTCCGCTCCGCCTTGATCATATTCACCATAATGCCACTGCCTGCCATTGCTATTGCCAGTGAAAATAACTGCGCCGCATTCGCCCTTTATGTATTTTTGAATTATAATGCCCATTCGCATGCGCTTTAGGATTTTGCCATTTTTGCGCAGCATATACTCTGCCGCTGCGGAATTATTACGGCTGTTCCAAACACTACGAATGCAACTAAGCAAATTTAAGCGATTTGAGCATTTTACAGACAGAAAGAGCCCAGCGCAGCTGCCATACTCAGAATCTTCATATTCAGCTGAAGAACGCACAATCAGCGGCCCTTTGCCCAAATAATTTAAGGCTTGTTCCAGTTTCTCACTGAAAATGCTTAAGCCAGATGAATCTATTGCGGACTCTTTATCCCATGCAGAAAGAAAGCAATCCGATAGAACGATAAAATCAGGCGTCAGGCCCAAATCATCAAGCTGACAAAGAGACTTAGCCTTGCCGCCTATCATGGCTTTTTTGGAAACGGTTAATATTTTGTGCATAGCATTCAAACAAAAGATATAAGACAATAAGCGATTTTAGTATTGTAAATTTTTGATTATGTAAAAGGCAAGATATAAAAGTTCATAGATACGGCTGAATATAAACGGACTCAAATAATGCTTTTAATTTTAGGGAGGCATCTGACACATAAGCTGCTCAATGCCATTATGCCTTAATTTAAATTTATTTCATATAATTTATATATGCAAAGATATTCCATAACAGGCATGAGCTGTGCAGCCTGCTCCGCCAGGATTGAAAAAGCCGTAATGGCAGTAGCCGGAGTTACAGCATGTTCCGTATCCCTGCTCACAAATTCAATGACAGTGGAAGGCAGCGCTTCGCAAGAAAGCACAATAAAAGCCGTAATGGCAGCCGGATATGGCGCAGCGCCGCTAGGCAGAGAGAGCGGCAATGGCAAAGGAAAATCGCCATTTGGCAAGCCTGGCAGCATTTCCTTGCGCGAACAGGAAGAACTGCTTAAAGACAATGAAACGCCTAAACTGAAGAAAAGGCTTGGATGGTCTTTGCTCTTTTTGTTATTGCTGATGTATATTTCAACAGGCCATATGGCGGGCCTGCCGCTTCCCGTCTTTCTTTGCGGCAATCACATTGCAATAGGCCTTGCTCAGCTGATTCTAGCCGCAACAGTTATGACAATAAACCAGAATTTTTTCATAAGCGGAACAAAATCGCTTATGAAAGGCTCGCCAAATATGGACACGCTTGTGGCATTAGGCTCTGGAATGTCTTTCATATACAGCACGTCAATGCTTTTCAGCATGACTGCGCCGCATATTGCGGGCAATGCGGAAAAAGCAGCTGAGGCCGCAAAAGACCTTTATTTTGAAGGCTCGGCAATGATACTTGCCCTTATAACAGCAGGAAAACTGCTGGAATCAATATCAAAAGGCAAAACAAAAAACGCTCTCAAAAATTTAATAAAAATAGCGCCCAAAACAGCCATGCTGCTGAAAGACGGCAAAGAGCAGCAAATACCTATTGAAGAACTTCGGCCAGGGGATATTTTCGCAGTAAAGCCTGGAGAAAGCATTCCTGCGGACGGAACAGTTATTGAAGGAGCTTCTGCCGCTGATGAAAGCATGCTGACTGGCGAAAGCATGCCGATAAGCAAGAGTCCAGGCTCAAAAGTCAGCGCTGCTACAATAAATCAGTCCGGATATTTGAAATGCCGTGCAGATAAAATTGGCGAAGACACTGCCCTTGCTCAGATAATACAGCTGGTAAGCGATGCCTCTGCCACAAAAGCGCCTATCGCTAAGGCAGCAGACAAAGTTTCAGCTATTTTTGTTCCTTCGGTAATTGCCATATCCGCCATTACTATAACAGCCTGGCTGGCAGCAGGGCAAGATTTAGGCTTTGCCTTAAGCCGGGGAATATCAGTGCTGGTGATAAGCTGTCCATGTGCCCTAGGGCTTGCCACACCTGTGGCAATAATGGCAGGCAGCGGCATTGGCGCAAGAAACGGAATATTGTTCAAAACAGCTGCCGCCCTTGAAGAAGCCGGGAAAATAAAATTCATAGCATTGGATAAAACTGGGACAATAACTCATGGCAGGCCTGAAGTCACAGACATAATACCCGCTGAAGGCTGCTCCGAAGAACAGCTGCTTTCGGCAGCGGCAAGCCTTGAAGCGAAAAGCGAGCATCCGCTGGCTAAGGCTGTTCTTAAATATTGCAATGACAGAAATATTTATGCCATGGAAACCAAAGATTTCAAGGCCATCCCAGGAGAAGGGCTTTCCGCTGCCATGAAATACGGGATAGAAGACTCACATATGGCAACAGACTGCGCAGAGCCGGACAAAGAATGCAAAAAAACGGAATGCGCGGACAGCAAATGCGCAGAATTTGGCAAGGAAAACGCAGAGGCAGAAAAAGAAAGCAGAAGCCATGAAACAAGAAATGAATGCGAGAAATTAAACAGCGGGAATAAAGAGTTTGCAGACAGCCATTATAAACCTGCAAAAAAATCATCAGACTCCGCAAAAACCTCACTCTCAAATGTGATTCTTTATGGCGGAAGCATAAAATTCATCAGGGAAAACACAGGAATAAAGGCAGAAATCCCCACCGAAATGCTAAAAAAGGCTAAAGCGCTGGCAGACAGAGGCAAAACGCCATTGGCATTTGCAAGCCGAAACGGAAGCGCCATGCATTTCCTCGGCATACTTGCTGCGGCAGACACGATAAAGGAAGATTCTGCCCGGGCCGCTCAGGAACTTCAGAAAATGGGACTGGAAACAATAATGCTTACAGGGGACAATGAGCGCACGGCGGCAGCCATTGGCAGGCAGGCAGGCATAAACCAGGTAATAGCCGGAGTTCTGCCAAGCGGCAAGGAAGCTGCTATCTGCCGTCTTCAGGAAAGAGGCAAAACAGCAATGGCAGGCGACGGCATAAACGATGCCCCAGCTCTGGCAAGAGCAGACATAGGCATTGCCATAGGCACAGGAACCGACATAGCCATAGATGCGGCAGACATAGTGCTGATGAACAGCCGCCTTACTGACTTATGCTCAATGATACGCCTCAGCCGCGCCGTATTGCGCAATATACATGAAAATCTGTTTTGGGCCTTTTTCTACAATGTTCTTCTGATTCCCGTAGCTGCCGGAGCATATTATAATGCTTTCGGCCTTACGCTCAATCCGATAATGGCGGCAGCATCCATGAGCATTTCAAGCCTCTGCGTAATCCTAAACGCTTTAAGGCTAAACCTTAAAAACATTCATGGGAAAGAAAAACAAGAAAAAACAAGCCAGGCAAAATCGGCTTCCAAAGATAAATTAAAATCAGAAAATGAAGCAATAAGCGGCAATAAAGTTTCCTCTGACATAGAATCCTCAAATAAAGCAAAGGAGAAAATTATGACAAAAATATACAAGGTTGAAGGCATGATGTGTAAACATTGCGAAATGCATGTAAAAAAGGCCATAGAAGCCATAGAAGGAATTGAAGAAGCAGAGGCTGACCACAAAAAAAGCACTGTATCCGTAAAAATGAACAGGGAAATTCCTTCCGAACAAATAGCAAAAGCCATATCTGACGCAGGGTATGACTTTAAAGGCTAGAAAAGGCTAATGACAGATAAAAAAACGGAAAAGACATACCTGTGCATAGACCTTAAATCTTTTTTCGCATCTGTTGAATGTGCTGAAAGGGGATTAGACTGCATGAAAACAAATCTTGTCGTGGCAGATGAGAGCCGCGGGGATAAAACGATATGTCTTGCCGTTTCTCCGTCTATGAAAGAACTCGGAGTAAAAAACAGATGCCGTCTTTTTGAAATCCCCAAAAACATAAAATACATAATCGCAAAACCGCGCATGCAGAAATATGTTGACTATGCCGCCGAAATATATGGAACATATATCAGTTATGTTTCCCCGAATGATGTGCATGTGTATTCCATAGATGAAGTTTTCATAGACGCAACAACATATCTGTCTTTTTACCGTCTTACCCCTAAGCAGATGGCAGTCAAGCTTATGGATGCGGTTTACAAAAAAACAAAAGTGCGCGCCGCAGCTGGAATAGGCTCAAACCTGTATCTTGCTAAAATAGCATTAGACATAACAGCCAAGCATTCTCCAGATTTCATAGGCATTCTGGACGAAGAAAGCTATAAGAAAAAACTTTGGGATCACAGGCCGCTAACGGATTTTTGGCGCATAGGGCCGGGAACAGAGGCAAAGCTTGCAAGAAGAGGAATATTCACAATGCGCCAGATAGCTGCCGCAAATGAAAACATGCTATACAATATCTTTGGGATAGATGCGGAACTGCTGATAGACCATGCATGGGGACGCGAACCATGCACAATAAAAGACATAAAGGCATACACGCCAAAAGGCAACAGCAGCATAAGCCATGGGCAAGTGCTTATGAGGGATTATACATTTGATGAAGCAATGGTAATAGTAAAAGAAATGGCCGATGTCCTTTGTCTGCAGCTTGCGGAACAAAACATGGCTACGGACCATCTTTCAATTGGGATAAGATATGCGAAATATCCTTACACGCCTTCAACAGGCAAGGCTGCCAGGCTTTCACAGCACACAGACTCTGACATAGACTTAATACCCGCTTTCGCAAAACTGTTCAGTGAAACAGCCGTTCCAGGCAAAAAAATACGCAAGCTGCATCTGGCCTGCGGGAACCTTATCCCAGCCCCTGGAATAACACAGCCAGGCCTTTTTGAAGCACCTGAAAAAGAATATAGCAGGGAAAAACACAGGAAAATGCAAAAAACCATAATTGAAATAAAAAAGAAATTCGGGAAAAATTCTCTTTTGAAAGCCATAAATTTAGACAAAGCCTCGACAATGAAAGAACGCAACAGCCAGATAGGAGGGCACAAGGCATAAGCCAAAAAATTGGAGGAAAATAAAATAGGACATAAGCCCAGAACAAAAATGCCGATAGCAGAAAGAGCCAAGCAGTTTGCCCCTTTTGCCGCCATACGAGGGCTTTCTGAGGCATTAAGAAAGAAAGAGCAAGAAATTAACAGGCATCCGCAGCCAATGCTTCCGAAAGAATATGTGCTGCCGGAAAAGCAATTCGGAGAAACAAACATTTCTGAACAATAAATGCCATGTATGCGGCATAGATGCCGGCAGCATGAAATGAGATTGAAATAAATTCAGAATGACGGAAAAAGTTCAAAATTTAATTCATCAATAATCTTCTTAAAAAGACACATTAGCATTTTTTTAATTTGTATAATGTATCTATAAATCCATTTGCCCGGCTGCGTTATGGCCTTTTGCTGCGGCACGGACAGCATAATCTCGGAGGAACAATGACAGATAATAATAACTCGCAGCTGCCTGAATTAGGCAGACACGAGGAAAAAACTTTTATGCAGATAGTTCTCATGTGCGTAGGATTCTTTGGAATACAGTTCGGCTGGGGACTGCAGATGGGAAATATGAGCAGCATTTATTCACGCCTAGGCGCAGACCCTGAGGCAATACCTATGCTTTGGCTTGCCGCCCCTATCACGGGGCTGCTGATACAGCCTCTTGTGGGATTCTTCTCTGACAGAACCTGGTGCAGGCTTGGCCGCCGCCGCCCATACTTTTTAGGCGGAGCTATATTCTCAACACTGGCATTGATATTCATGCCGCTTTCAACTGCGGTGTGGATGGCTGCTATGTGCCTGTGGATTTTGGACGCATCCGTTAACATAAGCATGGAACCTTTCCGTGCCTTCGTCGGAGATTTGCTGCCTGCACAGCAGAGAAAAGTAGGATATGCCATGCAGAGCGTCATGATAGGCGCAGGCGGAGTCATAGCCTCATTTATGCCTACCATTCTGACAAAGCTCGGAGTAAGCACTGCGACAACTGAACTCGCCCCAATACCCAATACCGTAAAATACGCTTTCTTCATAGGCGCAATTGTTCTTATAACAGCAATCATTGCGACCGTTTCCACTACGAAGGAATATCCTCCGGAGAACATGGAAGAGTTTAACAAGATGAAGGAACAGTCCTTCTCCCCGATGAAGGCATTGAAGGAAATGGGCAGCGCCTTTGCCACCATGCCGGAAACGATGAAAAGGCTTGCCGTGGTTCAGTTCTTCACATGGGCTGCTTTTGACCTTCTCTGGGTGTATTTTGCCCCCGGAATAGCGGACGGTGTTTTCCATGCCGCAAAAGGAACTCATGAATTTGAGCTTGCAAGCAACTATGCCAGCGACTGCTTTGGCATTTACAATGCTGTTGCTTTCGGTTTCTCATTTGTACTGCTGTGGCTGGCAAAAAATTTCTCAGCAAAGAAAATACACATTTCATGCCTTATCGTAGGCGGAATCGGCCTTGCTTCGCTTGCGCTGGCATTTTGCGGTGTTGACCTCGGCAAGGCAGGCCTAATCCCTGCCATGGTCTGCGTCGGAATAGCCTGGAGCAGCATTCTTTCAATGCCTTATGCCCTGCTTTCCAATTCCCTGCCTGCGGCAAAGATGGGCTTCTATATGGGAGTGTTTAATTTCTGCATTGTTATACCGCAGATTTTCGTGGACGTGACCGGAGGCTGGTTTATGAAGCATTGCCTCGGAGGCAGCCCTCTTGCGGCAGTGGCCTTCGGCGGACTGCTCATGATATGCGCGGCCTTCTCAATGAAATTCGTAAAGGACAACACGCAGGAAACGGCAGCCACAACTGCTGTTAAATGATAAAACAGAATTATGCAGTAAAAAAGGCGGATATTTCTATCCGCCTTTTTTATTGCCGCGCATAATATAATACGGCAAGCATAAACAATTACTTTCTAAGGAATAGCAGCGATGAAAGCTTTTGTAACCGAGAAAGAACGAGCAGCCATTTCCCCCCAAAAATCCGTATAAGAAGCTAGCTGATTTTCAGAACCGGCCACATCGCTTATAATTCTAAAACTCATGAACGGAACTTTCTTTATGAAACAGGTTTGCGCAAGAGCGGCAGATTCCATATCTGCGGCCAAGGCAGCAGGAAAATCTTTTTTTATTACTTCAAGGCGCTCCTTGTTTTCTATAAACTGGTCTCCAGAAACTATTAGTCCGCAATGTATTCTAGGCTCTTCATTGATTAAATGTTTTGCCGCATTTTCAATCCTTGCTTTATTTTTCCCATTCACAGCATCGGCACTTTCTTTTCCAGCAGCAGCCCGAAGCATGGCAAGCATTGAAGCTGCAGAAAGCATATTCTTGTCCCCTTTAAAAACAGCCGGCATGCCCTGAACCTGGCCTATGGCATTAGGCTTGCCGCACCACACATCATGATAAGAATATTCGCTGCCGGCAACAACATCCATGACATGCAAAGACTGGTCTATTCCCCCCGCCACGCCAGTAGAAAGCAAGGCTTCCGGGCGAAACAGACGCAGCATAGCTTCTGCTCCGAGAGCGGCATTCACCTTGCCTATACCTGAAGAAGCCAACACAATATGATGCCTGCCGCAGCTGCCTGAAGTATACTGAATGTCTTCGGCCTTTATCTCATGCCTGTTTTCCAGCAGCTCCGATATTAGGGCTCTCTCATTATCCATAGCGGTAAGAATGCCTATAATCATATTTTGTTCCTTATCTTATCATTAATTATTAAAAAATCGGCTATAAAAATTATACAGAATTTATGACTTAAACAATATATTAAGCCATAAATTAAATTTTCTGCAGCAATTTATATAATTTATTTATGGAAGAAAACAATGAGCAATCAGGGAAGGAAGAAATAATAACCGTAAACGCAAAAAAAGGCAAAATATTTGCTTATGCGGCTCTGTCCATGCTTTTCCTGGCAATTCCTGTCATCGCAATTATAACTGGCTTTCCTGAACACATTTTCTCAAAAATAATATGCTGGGCTGCAATTATCTTTTCAGCCCTGTTCTTTATTCTTATTTGTCCCATTCTTATAGGGCAGCATGGCCTTATAATAGACAGCAAAGGCCTCACTGACTGCACCAAACTAAAAAAAATAGGCCCTGTGCCATGGAAAGATTTCATCGCATTTGAGAAAGCGGCAATCAAAACTAAAATTCTGAAATATGGCAAGCCCTCTGACAAAGAATACATAAAACATTATCTTGCGGCTAGGATTAAAGAAGAATCAGATTTCTCATCTGAAATAAAAGAGATGAACGCAAACCTTTTGCCAGGAGACGGCAGAAAAGAACTATTCAATGATCTTGGCATAAATACGCTGCTAATAGACTTGGAAATGTTGGACTGCCTGCCAGATACGCTGATTCTGCTTTTAAGGTCAAAAATAACAGCAGAACAAAACTGACTCTAACTAAGGAATTGATTTTACAGAACTGGCAATCAGAAAATGTTTATTTGAGCCTTTTGAGCTTATACAAACTAACCATTTTTAATCAATTTGATTATTAACTTAGAAAAAACTTTTTTCATAGCAAATTTATTTTATATAGTTTATTTATCAGCATTATTTGCACAATTCCATGCTTTCACAGCGAGGACATAAATGAAAAAGAAAGAAACTAATACGGCTCTCTCATTAAAAAACGGAGACAGCCCGATACAAAGAATGAATAATAAAACAGAAATGACGGATATTTCCCAAGAAGCTGCTGCAACTTTAGATACTACAGACCCTGAACTTAAATGGTACAAGGAAGTATACCAGGGAGACCACATGAAACAGCTTACGGTAAGAGCTGTAATCATGGGAGCGCTGCTTGGCGGCTTCATGTCGCTTTCAAATCTCTATGTCGGTCTTAAAACCGGATGGGGACTGGGAGTAGCAATAACAGCCTGCATACTGTCATTCGCAATATGGAAAGCGCTTCAGTCCGCGCTTGGAGTTCTTGGAATGAAGGTTTCCTCAATGACCATACTTGAAAACAACTGCATGCAGTCAACGGCTTCTTCAGCAGGATATTCCACTGGCGGAACAATGACCAGCGCAATCGCAGCATACCTTCTCATAACCGGAACTCATATGCCCTGGCATGTGCTTGTGCTTTGGACAATATTCCTCGCTATGCTCGGAGTGTTCATAGCTATACCGATGAAACGCCAGATGATAAATATAGAAAAGCTTAAATTTCCAAGCGGAATAGCGGCAGCAGAAACACTCAGAAGCCTGCATGCCGAAGGCGCTGAAGCCACGCAGAAGGCTAAGGCCCTTGCTTATTCAGGCTTAATCGGAGCATTGCTGGGATGGCTTAGAGATTCCGGCAAACCTTTCCTAGGATTATGGAATTGGGGCAATAACTTCGTCGGGAAATTTTTCGGAACAGACGGAATTTTTGAAGGAGGAATGCTCAAGGTATATGGAAAGATACAGGGCATCGAGCTGCACAAATGGACTATTTCCGCAGAAATGAGCCTGCTTATGATTGCGGCTGGCGCCATAATTGGCTGGAAAATGTGCTGGTCGCTGCTGTTCGGCGCAATATTAAATTATGCCGTGCTAGCGCCTTACGCAGTGAATGCCGAAGCCATTGACCCTGCAAATGTGGGCTACCGTGCTATCGTAGCCTGGAGCACATGGACCGGCGCAGCAATAATGGTAACTTCCGCTCTTTATGCTTTCGCCAAGCAATGGAAAACAATCGCCAAGGCTTTTTCAGGCATAAAAACCCTGTTCACAGGAAAAAAGGATTCCACGCATGACCCGCTTGCGCATATAGAAGTGCCCACTTCCTGGTTCCTAACAGGCACAGGAATTGCCGGCCTTGGCTGCATAATTGTTCTTTATCATTATTTCAATACTTCAATATTTATGGGAATAGTGGCTGTGGCCTTGACTTTTGTTCTTGCCATAGTGGCTGCACGCGCCACAGGAGAATCGGACATAACTCCAGTGGGGGCCATGGGGAAGATAACACAGCTCATGTTTGGAGTAATAGCGCCTACAAATATGACTACAAACCTGATGACGGCTTCCGTTACGGCAGGAGCTGCAGGGTCAACTGCGGATCTTCTTACTGACCTCAAAAGCGGTTATCTTCTCGGAGCAAATCCGCGCCAGCAGTTCCTCGCCCAATTCTTCGGCATATTCGCCGGCACAATAGTAGTAGTTCCGGCTTTCTATCTGCTTGTGCCTGATGCTTCAGCGCTCGGCACACAGCAGTGGCCTGCGCCTTCCGCTCAGGTTTGGGCGGCAGTAGCAAAACTGCTTTCAAACGGATTCAACTCACTTCACATAACTGCGCGCTGGGGACTGCTCATCGGCGGAATTGCAGGAATAATAATACCACTCATAACAGACCTGCTGCCTGAAAAGGCTCGCAAATTTATTCCATCAGCAATGGGAATAGGGCTTGCAATGGTAATTCCTTTTTATAATTCTCTTTCCATGTTTCTTGGAGGGCTTATAGCGCTTGTTCTGGAAAAAGTAGCGAAGCCTATGTCAGATAAATATCTTGTTCCTTCCGCAGCAGGCATAATTGCCGGCGAATCAATAATAGGAATTGTTATTGCGCTGCTGATGTCCACAGGAAAATTGTAAGGACAACACCTGCTTATAAATAAAAGGGCCGCCATTGCCTAAGCATGGCGGCCTTTTTCAATTTCTATTAGCCAGATTGAAAACAATACAAAACTCCTTAATATTAACCGCGACTGACCAGCACTGGCCTCCCGCTATTGTTAAAGGGATAAATTAAAAAGCCGCCAGCTTACGCCAGCGGCTATTAGTGGCGGGGTGAGGCCTGGGCTACAACAGATAGCAAAAACGGCATGGCATGCCGTTTTTAAGGCCGGAACCTCGGAAACCGCTTAATGCGGTTGAGAGGAGGCCGCGAGCCGAACTATGTTCGGACTTGCGGCAACGC